>CAKZLS010000091.1 GCA_937127205.1 uncultured Rhodospirillales bacterium | reverse complement strand
CCATCACAAAGCGCCAATGGGCAATCGTGTCATGACTTATGACGACTGGTATTAGCGCAACGTGCGGGGCATGCGGAACGGCAGCATCATCTGGACCACCGGCAGGCTAAACCGGTCGAGCGACAGTCTCTCGTGCATGGCAACCACCGGTTCGCCGAGAAGATGCGAAGACACGACCGAACGCGCGTAGAAGGGCGCATCCTCCAACGTGCGAAGAACCGTCGGCTGGTGTCCCTCTTCGACCTGAGTGGCACGCGGCACGCGCCAAAATGCCTTGGGTAAGGGGACCTTGGGCGGTGGTGTAAACCGATGCACGCCGCCCGAGGGATCGATCCGGACCGCCAGCGACAGGGCATGCCCGTCCCGGCCGGTGACATCGTAGAGAACAGCAGTTCCGTCGCGAAGCGGCGCGCGGCTCCAGTCCCATTCCGTGAACGTGCTCTCGAGCGAATTGGCGCCGGCGTTGGTATCGAAATACCCATCCCCCGACCACCGCACGTCCGGACGCTGCAGATCCACCTCGATATGAGCGGACGGCGCCAGGGGATGCCAATGGTGTTGGCCGTCGGCGTCGAGCACGAACGGCTGGCCGACCATGGCATGCGGATAGAGCCGCACCTCGCCGCGAACGCGTCCCGGGATCGGGACGGTGACCTCGTCGATGCTGATGGTGAGCTTCGTTCCGTCCCAATGGACCGCGCTCGGTCCGATGGTGAGGGTATCGGCCGACCGCTGCACCGAAGCCCGCCCGCGCTCAGTCATCGTCCAGCGGTTGCCGCGCTCACCATAGATAGCGACATTCAGCGCCGCATGATTTTCGGGATCCGGCGTACCGCGGCGCCGCGACCAGGCATAGTAGGGAGAGAACACGCTGCCGATGAAGGCGATCAGGGTAATTCCCTGGCGCCCGTCCGCGCTCAGGCCGTCGACATACCACCAGACGTAGCCACCGGGCGGGACCGCTTGGTCGAAACGAGGTCCGAGAGGAGGCTCGCCGCCGCCTGCCGGCCGGACAGCGCCGCCATCGCCACGCCCGGCCCCGGGTGGACGCTGCCCCCCGCCAGATACAGTCCCGGCACCCGGCTCCGCGATCCCGGACGCTGAAACGAGGCCATCCATCCGTGCGATGCGCGGCCGTAGATGGCCCCGCCCGTCGTTGGAAACAGATTTTCGAATTCCACCGGGGTCGTCACCACGGTGCTCTCCGGCTGCCGGCAAAGGTGCAGGCCGCAGCGTTCGAGAAGTTGGAAAGTGCGGCTCTGGCATTGCTCGATCTCCGATGCGTCGAAGGGTTTCTCATCGCCGCGCGGCGGCGCGTTGACCAGACAGAAAATGCGCTCCGCCCCGCTGGGGTCAGGACCGGCGTCATCCGTGCGGTCCTGTGCACAAACATAAACGGTCGGCCGCTCCGGCAACCGGTTCCGCTTGAAAATATCGTCGAACTCTGCCGCATAATCATCTGAAAAGAAGACCGAATGCCGCGCCAGCGGAAACCCCTCCACCTCCCCGACGAACGCCCACGTCATCGCCGACAGGGAGCGCGCCGATCGGGGTATTGGCGCAATCGCCCGCTCGACTCCGGCCCCCAGGCGACCGGCTTGAAGGGCGCCGGCGTCGGCATTGACCACCACCGCGTCGGCCTTGATCCGCTCTCCGGAGGTCAGCCGGACGCCCGCGGCTTTTCCTCCGGCAACCATCACCTCGGCTACCTCTTCGCCGTACCGGTACGTAACGCCGCGGTCCCCGCCGAGCGCCGTCAGCGCCTCGGCGATCCGGTACATGCCGCCGTCCACCAGCCAGACCCCTTCCCGCTCCACATGCGCCACCAGCATCAGGGTCGCCGGTGCCGAGAAAGGCGACGAGCCGCAATACGTTGCGTAACGCCCGAATAACTGCCGGAGCCGCGGATCCTTGAAATACTTTCCCAAGGCTCCCCAAAGAGTATTGAAAGGCTGGATCCGCCAGAGATCGCCAAGGCCTCGAACGCCCACGCCGCGAACGAGATCCAAAACCCCCGGCCGCGCCGCCCGGATGAACGGCCCTTCGAGCGTTTCATAGATATTTTGAGCGCGGGCGCAAAAGGCTTTGTAGCGCTGGGCCTCCGCCGCACCGGCCAATTCGCCGATAGCGTCGGCCGACCGGTCCACGTCGGGATACAGGTCGAGCCGTTGGTCCGGTCCCCACGCATGCCGGGCCAGCACCTCCACGGGGCTAAGGCTCAGGTAGTCGTCAAGCGACGCATTGACCGAAGAAAAAATGTCCTCGAATACCCAGCGCATGGTGAAGACGGTCGGGCCGGCGTCGAGCCGGGATTGGCCGATCACGGATTGGCGAAGTTTGCCACCGGGGGTCGGCGCCCGCTCGACGACGGTGACGTCGACACCTTGCGCGGCAAGCTCGAGTGCCGCCACCAGCCCCCCCATTCCGGCCCCGACGACCACGACCCGCTCCGGATTCAATGCACGTTATCCTTCTATTTCGTTGCATTCCGCACCAGTGTCTATAATACTTGACATATCATAGTGACAATGAAAAATGACAGCTGCATAAGCTAGGGAGGATATCATGGATGCGATGACGCGAGTTGAGCAGGCTATCGATGCCGCAGTGGTTCGCGCAACGGCCAGAAGAAGTCCGCCAAAGCTAGCAAATGCAATGCATTACGCACTTTTCCCCGGGGGGGCGCGGATCCGGCCACGGTTGTGTCTTGCCGTGGCTGCCGCTTGCGGAGACGACATCCCGTCTATTACCGACGCGGCCGCCGCCTCGATCGAAATTCTGCATTGCGCCTCGCTGGTTCATGACGACCTTCCGTGCTTTGACGACGCGGCCGTCCGGCGCGGCAAAGCTTCGGTCCACCGGGCGTTTGGCGAGCCGCTGGCCGTCTTGGTGGGCGACGCTCTTATTGTCCTGGCCTTCGAGACCCTTGCTCGCGAGGCTGCTTGCGCGCCCGAACGGTTGACCGCTCTGCTGCTGACCGTCGGTGGTTCCGTCGGCGCACCATCGGGGATCATCGCGGGTCAAGCATGGGAATGCGAGTCCGAGGTCGATCTAGCGAATTATCAACGGGCAAAAACGGGATCGCTGTTCATGGCCGCGACGGTAACTGGCGCGGCGGCGGCGGGCGCCAATCCGGAACCCTGGCGCATGCTCGGCGACCGGCTCGGCGAGGCCTATCAGGTCGCCGACGACATTCGCGACGTGGTTGCCAACCCAGAGGAAATGGGCAAACCGATAGGACAGGATGAAGCCCTGGGACGTCCCAGTGCCGTCCTGGAACTGGGCTTGGACGGCGCGATCCAGCGGCTCAAGGATTTTCTTACCGATGCCGTGGACTCCATTCCTCCGTGCACCGGCCGTGACGAGCTTCGCGAGCTCATCGTTGTTGAAACCAAGCGATTCCTGCCGAAGGATCTGTCTCGCCGCGCGGCCTGACATGCAGGACTTTGGCGGCAACGCCGGAACGCTACCTCGCCCACCGGTCGCAGACCGGAGAGGATCGTTGATCGACCGCTTGCTTGACCTGCGTAACCGGCTGCTCGCCAGTCCCCGCTTCCAGCGATGGGCGGTGGCGTTTCCATTGACCCGGCCCATCGCCAACCGCCGGGCGCGGGCGCTGTTCGATCTCTGCGCCGGGTTCGTGTACTCGCAAATCCTGCTTGCCTGCGTGAAGTTGCGGCTGTTCGACATCTTAAGCGAAGGCCCGCAGACCTTGGATACGCTGTCGCGTCGTTTGTCGCTGTCCGGCGACGCCACGGCGCGCCTGCTCACCGCTGCGGTGTCGCTGCAATTGGTGGATCGACGCAGCCAGGAGCGGTTCGGCCTCGGGCCTCTGGGTGCCGCCCTACTCGGCAATGGCGGCGTCGCTCAGATGATCGAACACCACACCCTGCTCTACGGAGACCTGCATGACCCGGTGGCTTTGTTGCGCGAAGCACCGACGGATACCGCGCTTTCCCGGTTCTGGGCCTACGCCGGCGCGGATCGGCCAGATACCTTGGAAACGGCTCGGATTTCCGACTATAGCGCCCTTATGTCGGCCTCCCAGGCGCTCATCGCCGATGACGTACTGAGCGCTTATCCGCTCACCCGGCATCGCTCTCTGCTGGACGTGGGCGGAGGAACCGGCGCCTTTGCCATCGCCGCCGCGACACGGGTTCCGGAATTGCGGGCAACGGTGTTCGACCTGCCGGCGGTGGCCGAGGGCGCGCGGGCGCGCATGGCAGACGCCGGGATTTCCGACCGCTGCACGGCAGTAGGCGGAGACTTCCGATCCGACCCGCTCCCCGAAGGCGCGGACGTTATATCGCTGGTGCGGATTCTGCACGATCACAATGACGACGATGCCCTCGCCGTCCTTAAGAACATTCGCCGCACCCTGTCCGACCACGGCACCCTACTGGTGGCGGAACCCATGTCTGGAACGCAAGGCGCCGAACCCATCGGCGACGCGTATTTCGGGTTTTATCTTCTCGCCATGGGTCGCGGACGGCCGAGAACCGCTGAAGAACTGGGCGAACTTCTTCGTATGGCAGGGTTTGAGAGTTCACGCCAAGCGGCCACCCGGGCGCCGCTGCTCACCCGATTAATCGTCGCCAAACCCGCGGGAAAATGACCATTTTTGGTGTAAGTTTATCTTGACATTGCTTAGCGTCAATTTAGACTGACACTCTATCCTATAATGGGTCAAATGCTGGACTAATCCAGCCGGAAGAAAGCTCTGATGGACACTACCGCGGTCGTATTGGAAAAGCCGGAACAGTTGGTTCTCAGCCAGCTTGCCCTGTCGTCTCCGGGCGACGCGGATGTGGTCGTTGACATTGAGTGGAGCGGCATAAGCACCGGCACCGAAAGGCTCCTCTGGGCCGGCCGCATGCCGCAATTTCCAGGGATGGGTTATCCCCTCGTCCCCGGGTACGAGTCTGTCGGTCGGGTGACCGGGGCGGGACCCCGTTCAGGCCGCCAGGTGGGCGACCGCGTATTCGTACCCGGGGCGCAGTGCTTTGGAGAAATCCGGAGCCTGTTCGGCGGCGCGGCGGCGCGTCTGGTCGTTCCCGGAGAGCGGGCAACGCCTGTGGACGAGAGGCTGGGAGAGGACGCTATTTTGTTGGCGCTCGCGGCAACCGCCCAGCACGCTATCGCCGGCGGCTCTCGGACGCCGGATCTTATCGTCGGTCACGGCATCCTCGGACGCCTGCTCGCCCGCATTGCGGTACAAGCCGGTGGCAACCCGCCGGTCGTTTGGGAGCAAAATGCCGAACGCGCCGAGGGCGCCCGCGGATACAGCGTGCTCGATCCTGCCGACGATCCCCGTCGCGACTACCAAGCCATTTACGATGCCAGCGGCGACTCCGCCTTGCTCAACGACCTCATCGCCCGCATCGCGCCCGGCGGTGAGATTGTTTTGGCGGGCTTTTACAGTGCGCCACTCTCTTTTGATTTCGCGCCAGCGTTCATGCGTGAAGCTCGGATTCGTGTAGCCGCGGAATGGAAGCATGATGACCTTCTGGCCGTTACCGAGATGGCCGAGAAACAAAGCCTTTCACTGGACGGGTTGATCACCCACCGACACGAGGCCGTCGACGCTCCGCAAGCGTATCGAACGGCGTTTGGCGACCCTGGTTGCCTCAAAATGATCCTTGATTGGAGAGCGTGCGCATGACCGAAGCCCTCAAAGCGGCCCATCCCGAACCGGCGGCGGCCACCATGGCGGAGCAGCTTCGCCGCGAAGCGGCGATTGAACCCGACCCGGTATCCACTGCGCCAGCCGTCAAGGAAACCGAGGTAATCGCCATTTACGGAAAAGGCGGTATCGGCAAGAGCTTCGCGCTGGCGAACCTGTCCTACATGATGGCCCAGCAGGGCAAGAAGGTTCTGCTGATTGGCTGCGATCCGAAAAGCGACACGACGTCTTTGCTGTTCGGTGGCCGGAGTTGCCCCACCATCATCGAAACCTCTTCGAAAATGAAACTGGCCGGCGAGCAGGTCACCATCGGTGATGTCTGCTTCAAGCGCGACGGTGTGTTCGCCATGGAACTCGGCGGGCCCGAGGTGGGACGGGGATGCGGCGGACGCGGAATCATTCATGGCTTCGAGTTGTTGGAGTCGCTCGGCTTCCACGAGTGGGATTTCGACTATGTCCTGCTGGACTTCCTCGGCGACGTAGTGTGCGGCGGTTTCGGCCTGCCCATCGCCCGGGACATGTGCCAGAAGGTCATTGTTGTCGGATCCAACGACCTTCAGTCGCTTTACGTCGCCAACAACGTGTGCTCCGCGGTGGAGTATTTCCGTAAGCTCGGCGGCAATGTCGGTGTCGCGGGCATGGTCATAAACAAGGACGACGGAACCGGCGAGGCGCAAAATTTCGCCTCTTCCGCAGGTATTCCCGTCCTCGCCGCAATTCCAGCCGACGAAGAAATCCGCCGAAAGAGCGCCAACTACCAGATCATCGGCCGCCCAGGCGACCGTTGGGGACCGCTGTTCGAAGAGCTCGCGGCGAATGTCGCAAGCGCGCCGCCGCAGCAGCCGAATACGCTGTCGCAGGACGCGCTTCTCGGTCTGTTCGCCAGCGACGTGGTGGGACGGGACGTGGTGCTGGAACCGGCGACGGTCCAAGACATGTGCGGCAAGTCGTCGATGGAAAAACCGTCGCTTGAAGTCGTGTACGAAAACGTTTGATTGGATAAAAGCGGATCGCTGATTTATGAACGATTTCGACCCCATGACCCGAGATGAAACCGGCGGCTCCGCCGAGGTGGTCTATGACTCCAGCGGCTCCACCGCGCAAGCTCAGGACGCCGGCTGTCATGCGGGCAAGGACGAAATGCGCCGCGCCGCCGCCAGCGCCGGCAAGAGCGAGACGCTCGAACGTTACGCCGCCGACTATCCCACCGGCCCCCACGATCAGCCGCAGAGCATGTGCCCGGCTTTCGGCTCGCTTCGCGTCGGGCTGCGCATGCGCAGGACGGCGACCGTCCTCAGCGGCTCGGCATGCTGCGTCTATGGCTTGACCTTCACCTCGCACTTCTACGGCGCGCGCCGCACGGTCGGTTATGTGCCGTTCAATTCCGAGACCTTGGTCACCGGCAAATTGTTCGAGGACATTCGCGACGCCGTCCACGAGTTGGCCGATCCCGCTCTCTACGACGCCGTCGTCGTCACCAATCTTTGCGTTCCCACGGCCTCCGGCGTGCCCCTGCGGTTGTTACCGAAGGACATCAACGGTGTCCGCATCATCGGTATCGACGTTCCCGGGTTCGGTGTTCCGACCCACGCCGAGGCGAAAGATGTGCTCGCCGGTGCGATGCTGGGCTACGCCCGCGCCGAGGCCGAGAGCGGTCCGGTCCAGGCGCCGCGCGACGGCCACGCCGAGAAGCCCACCGTAACTCTGCTTGGCGAGATGTTTCCCGCCGACCCCGTCGGTATCGGCATGATGCTGGAGCCGATGGGTCTCAGCGCCGGGCCGGTGGTGCCGACGCGCGAATGGCGCGAGCTCTACGCCGCGCTGGACTGCGCCGCGGTGGCGGCGATCCATCCCTTCTACACGGCGAGCCTGCGCGAGTTTTCGGCCGCGGGCCGGCCGATCGTCGGCTCCGCCCCCGTCGGACTTGATGGTACCGCGGCATGGCTGGACGCCATCGGAGACGCCTGCGGTGTTGCCGCCGACCAGGTTGCGGCCGCAAAGAACGCGTTTCTGCCGGCGATTACGGGTGCACTGACCCAGTGCCCGGTTAAGGGGCGGGTTACGTTGTCGGGCTATGAGGGGTCGGAGCTTCTGGTGGCACGGCTGCTGGTAGAGAGCGGCGCCGATCTGCACTACGTGGGAACCGCCTGTCCGAAGACCCCATGGTCGGATCCCGACCGGGAATGGCTTGAGTCCAAAGGCGTACACATTCAATACCGCGCATCGCTCGAACAGGATCTAGCGGCCATGCAGGAGTTCCGCCCGGACCTGGCCATCGGCACCACGCCGGTGGTGCAAAAGGCCAAGGAGCTGTCCATCCCCGCGCTTTACTTCACCAATTTGATCTCCGCCCGCCCGCTGATGGGGCCGGCCGGTGCCGGGTCGCTGGCTCAGGTGATCAATGCCGCCATGTCCAACAAGCAACGCTTCGAGGAGATGACGACGTTCTTCGAGGGTGTGGGCACGGGCGAGATGTCGGGTGTTTGGAACGAAATGCCAGACATGCAATCGGCATCACGCCGTTCCAAGCAGAAATTCGACAAGAAACCCAACGAAAAGGCGGTGAAGGGAGCGATCGGATGCTGATCCTCGATCACGATCGCGCCGGTGGCTATTGGGGATCGGTGTACGTCTTCACCGCGATCAAGGGATTGCAGGTGATCATCGACGGCCCGGTCGGGTGCGAGAACCTGCCTGTCACGTCAGTTCTGCATTACACCGACGCGCTGCCGCCCCATGAGTTGCCCATCGTCGTCACCGGGCTCGGCGAGGAGGAGCTTGGCCAGAACGGCACCGAACAGGCCATGTCCCGCGCCCATGCGACGCTGGACCCGGACAAGCCCTCCGTCGTGGTGACCGGGTCCATCGCCGAGATGATCGGCGGCGGCGTGACCCCGGAAGGCACCAACATTCGCCGTTTCCTGCCGCGTACCATCGACGAAGACCAGTGGCAGAGCGCCAACCGGGCGCTGTACTGGCTGTGGACCGAGTTCGGCCTGAAACGCGGCAAAATGCCGAAACCCAAGCCTCGGGATGAGGGGGCCAAGCCACGCGTCAACATCCTCGGGCCGGCGTACGGGTATTTCAACACTTGGTCCGACTTGGCCGAAATCCGCCGGCTGGTGGAGGGTATCGGCGCCGAGATCAATCTTGTATTCCCGCTAGGCAGCCATCTTGCCGACGTGCCGCGCTTGGTAGATGCCGACGTCAACGTCTGCATGTATCGCGAATTCGGCCGCATGCTGTGCGAGGCGCTTGACCGCCCGTATCTGCAAGCGCCAGTGGGTCTGCACTCGACGACAAAATTCCTGCGCAAGCTTGGCGAATTGCTCGGGCTCGACCCCGAGCCGTTCATCGAGCGAGAGAAACACACCACGATCAAGCCGCTATGGGACCTGTGGCGTTCCGTCACCCAGGACTTCTTCGGCACGGCGACGTTTGCGATTGTCGCCAACGAAACCTATGCGCGCGGCATCCGCAATTTCCTCGAGACCGAGATGGGCCTGCCCTGCACCTTGGCGGTCGCTAGACGGCCGGGGGTGAAGCCCGACAACGAGGCGGTCCGCACCGCGCTCCGCGAGCAGCCGCCGCTGGTGATGTTCGGGAGCTATAACGAGCGCATGTATCTGGCCGAACTGGGCGCCCGGGCGACCTTCATCCCGGCATCGTTTCCGGGTGCCATCGTGCGCCGACATACCGGTACACCGTTCATGGGTTACGCCGGCGCGACGTATCTCGTTCAAGAAGTTTGCAACGCGCTGTTCGACGCCCTCTTCCACATTATCCCGCTCGGCACCGAACTGGACCGGGTCGAAGCGACGCCGGGCCGGCTTCACCGGGAACTTCCGTGGGATGCCGACGCCCAGGCCGCGCTTGAAGACCTGATCGCGCGGGAACCTGTCCTGGTGCGGATCTCCGCCGCCAAACGCCTTCGCGACACCACCGAACGCGAGGCCCGGCGGGCCGGAGAGACACGGGTCACGATGGGACGGTTGGCCGCCTGCCAAGCCGTACTCACTGAGGGACATGCCGCATGACCCGAAGAGCACACGAAATGAGGTCCTCGACCGATCGCGCCGCCTTACGAGGCGCGCCCAGCAATCGTCGATGGATATATGAATTCACTCGGCGCCGTCGAGTGTCCGTCTCGTTTTGGCCCGTTGGCCAAGGCGGTCCCTGCCGTGCGGGAAATGTGCGGTAACGGGAAGTAACGACCCGAGTTTAAGGGGTAACAACTATGACTACTGCAGACGAAAGACAAGACAGCTTGTCTGGACTGAGACCCGAGGAGGCAAAAGAATTTCATGGGATTTTCATGACCAGCTTCCTCATCTTCGTGGGGGTTGCGATCGTTGCGCACATCCTCGCTTGGGCTTGGCGTCCTTGGTTGCCGGGCGAGGAAGGCTATACCTCGTTGGTCGATGGCGTCCAGGTTGCGGCGCTCCAAGTCCTTCAACATTTAGTATAGGAGGGCAACGATATGTGGCGCGTTTGGTTACTGTTCGACCCGCGTAGAACGTTGGTCGCTTTAGCTGCATTTTTGTTTGTGCTGGCGTTGGTGATTCACTTCATCCTGCTTAGCACGGACCGGTTTAATTGGTTGGAAGGTCCGCGCGCGGATCGGGTCGGAAGTCAAGTGGAGCTTATGGCTCCGGTTGGTTCGCCGGTCGATGCGTCTTGGGCTCACGTATCCTAGCCACGATACGCCCGCGACAGCGGTAAACGGGTCTCGATTCCCTTTCGGGACCCACTGCTGCCGCGGGCATCCAACCGACTAAAACCAATAACCGCCGTAAGTGGAGAGGACGGAGCGATGGCGCTGCTCAATTTTGAACGAAAATACCGGGTACGCGGGGGAACGCTGATCGGCGGAGATCTATTCGACTTCTGGGTCGGACCGTTCTACGTCGGCTTTTTTGGCGTGACGACCGTCTTTTTCTCTGTGCTCGGGACCCTACTGATCTTGTGGGGCGCGGCCCTTGGGCCGACTTGGAATCCTTGGACGATCAACATCGCGCCACCGGATCTTAGTTATGGACTGGCGTTGGCGCCCATGCGCGAGGGCGGGCTCTGGCAGATCATTACCATATGCGCCATCGGCGCCTTTGGCTCATGGGCTCTCCGCCAAGTGGAGATCTCGCGAAAGCTGGGTATGGGACTACATATTCCGTTTGCGTTCAGCGTCGCAATCTTTGCTTACATTACCCTTGTGGTCATTCGGCCGCTGCTCCTTGGCGCATGGGGACATGGCTTTCCGTACGGCATCTTCAGCCACCTGGATTGGGTGTCGAACGTTGGCTACCAGTACCTGCATTTCCACTACAATCCGGCGCACATGCTTGCTGTCAGTTTCTTTTTCATAACCACCTTCGCCCTTTCTCTGCACGGCGGTGTGATCCTTTCGGCCTGCAACCCGAAACCGGGCGAAACGGTCAGAAACGCGGAGCACGAGAATACGTTCTTCCGGGATTTCATAAGCTATTCCATCGGAGCGCTCGGCATCCATCGCTTGGGCCTGTTCCTGGCGCTTTCCGCCGGTTTCTGGAGCGCCGTCTGCATCGTCATCAGCGGACCGTTCTGGACCCGTGGGTGGCCGGAGTGGTGGAACTGGTGGCTTGACCTTCCGATTTGGCGCTAAGGAGTAGGTGACTGAGATGCCTGAATATCAAAACATTTTTACGCGAGTACAAGTTCGCAACCCCGCACACTATGGCCCACCACTTCCAAAAGGAAACTGGGGCCGGTCGGGCACTCCTTCCTTTAATTACTGGCTCGGGGTCATCGGTGACGCACAAGTTGGACCGATTTACCTTGGTTGGGTTGGCATAGCCTCATTGCTCTGCGGATTCATCGCGATTGAGATTATCGGCCTCAACATGTGGGCGTCCGTCAATTGGGATCCAGTCGAGTTCGTACGCCAGCTCCCCTGGCTGGCGCTCGAGCCGCCACCGGCAAAATACGGGCTTCAGGTCATGCCGCCACTCGCCGAGGGTGGTTGGTGGCTGATGGCCGGATTCTTCCTGACGGCATCGATATTGCTCTGGTGGTTCCGCACCTACCGGCGAGCGCGCGACCTTGGCATGGGTACGCACGTGGCCTGGGCTTTCGCCGCGGCGATCTGGCTTTATCTGGTGCTTGGGTTCATTCGTCCGCTGTTCATGGGCAGCTGGGCTGAAGCCGTTCCCTTCGGGATTTTTCCGCACCTCGATTGGACCGCCGCGTTCTCCATCCGGTACGGCAACCTATTCTACAATCCCTTCCATGCCCTCTCGATCGTGTTCCTGTATGGCTCAACGCTATTGTTCGCCATGCACGGAGCGACCATCCTCGCAGTCACCAGGTTCGGCGGTGCTCGGGAAGTTGAACAAACAATCGACCGTGGAACCGCCGGCGAACGCGCGGCCCTGTTCTGGCGCTGGACCATGGGCTTCAACGCCACGATGGAATCGATCCATCGATGGGCTTGGTGGTTTGCGGTGCTAACCGTCATCACCGGCGGTATCGGTATCCTGCTAACGGGAACCGTGGTCGATAACTGGTATTTGTGGGCGATCGAGCATGATTTCGCCCCCTCCTATCCACCCATGGACCCGGTAGCCACGGATCCGACAGTGTCCGGAGGAGCAGCACAATGAATATCGTGTATTGGGCCGCCGCGGCGTTATTCGGTGGCCTTGGAGCCTTCATGGTGTTCACCGCAGGATGGGAATTTCCTCCTATGGAGGCCGAACAGATCGGTTACCGTGGGGTGGCCATGGAGCAGGTAACCAACCCACGCATACTAGAGAAAATCGAGGCCAGAAATCAGGTTCCCGAGGTTGGCTACCAGCCGGAGCCCGGAGGTCCACGTGCTTCGGAAGTTTATGAGAACGTGCAAGTCCTCGGGGACCTTAGCGAAGATCAATTCAACACTCTGATGGTCAATATCACTCAGTGGGTGTCGCCAGATGAGGGCTGCGCCTACTGCCACAACGAGGAAAACATGGCTGAAGAAGGCATGTACACCAAAACGGTAGCCCGGCGGATGCTGCAGATGAATGCGGCCATTAACAAAGAGTGGCAGGATCATGTAAAGGACACTGGTGTTACCTGTTACACCTGCCATCGTGGCCAGCCGGTACCGAGTGAAGTTTGGTTCCGCAATTCGAGCCCCGTTATGGCCGGAGGCCGCTTGGGCGTGGAGACTCTGGGTCAGAATGTTGCGGCAACGCCCGTGGGGTACACATCCCTGCCGTTCGATCCGTTCTCCGACTACCTCTCGGGAACCGACCCCATCCGCGTAATACCCGAGCACGCACTTGCCCGCCCGGGCGGTGCTTCAATCCAACAAACGGAAAAAACCTACGGATTGATGATGCACTTTTCCGGGTCGCTGGGCGTCAACTGCACGTATTGCCACAACAGCCGGGCGTTCGTCGGCTGGAGTCAAAGTCCACCGGCTCGGGCGACGGCTTGGTACGGCATACAAATGGTTCGCGATGTCAACGGGAAGTACATCGTGCCGCTGACACCGGTCTTCCCGGCCAATCGTCTGGGACCGCATGGAGATGTCGCAAAAGTGAATTGCGCAACGTGCCACCAAGGTGTCAACAAGCCGCTCCTCGGTGCGCAAATGTTGAAGGACTATCCAGAGCTCAACGCCGTCAAAGTGAGCGATTAACGGCAACAATACGGCCACCACAGGCGGCCTATGATAACGACGGACTTGGCAGCATCCCGCTGGGGGATGTTGCCAAGTTTTTTTCTGCAATAGGGTCCGAACCTCTTGAGCATGGATTGCTCTCCGGCAACCACCGCATCTCCCACTTGACTTGAGCAATGGAAAACTTAGCCGATCTGCTGCGCGACCGCACCCAGCCCCTTCACACACAGGCTGAGCGCACGGGTATCGTTCGGGACATTCTAACCGGGCGTGTTGACCGAAACGGCTACGCACTTTTCCTTCGCAACCTCCTCCCGGCCTACGAAGCCCTGGAGGCCGGTCTCAGCCGGAACTGCGACAGACGTGGTATCGACGTCATCGCGGTCCCGGAGATCTATCGGGCCGGCACTCTGATATCGGATTTGAACGCGATCGCTGGCTCGACTTGGCTGCAGTCGCTGCCACTCCTGCCCGCCGGAGAGCGATACGCGCGGCGGGTTGACCGGGCCGCCGACGGAGACACGGCGCGTTTGATCGCACACGCCTATACCCGCTATCTCGGCGATTTGAACGGCGGTCAAGCCTTGCGCCGCGTGCTTGCCCGGTCGCTCGACCTGGAACCTCGGATGCTGACCTTTTACGATTTTCCTGAAATCGACGATCTCAAGTCCTTCACC
The DNA here is from genome assembly GCA_937127205.1 of uncultured Rhodospirillales bacterium. GTDB lineage: Bacteria > Pseudomonadota > Alphaproteobacteria > Rhodospirillales > Defluviicoccaceae > CAKZLS01. The sequence continues at coordinate 31,494 of CAKZLS010000091.1, read as the reverse complement.
GCCGATTACCGCGATGCCATCGATCGCGCCGGAACGTCAGCCGCAGATGCGAGCACCGTCATTGAGGAAGCAGCAGCGGCTTTTCAATACAATATCGACGTCTCCATCGCCGTCAAAGCGGCCGCCGCGCGCCAATAGCCGCTGCCGAGCACGGCACCTCCCGCCAGCGCGATTAAGCCTGAGCAACGTCCTACGATTTGTCGCGCGACGCCGAAGAGGCATGGGACATGAGATGCTCGAGCAGTTCGGCCGTGCGATTTACCGACACTCGGACGTTTTCAAGAAAGTCGGGCGTACGGGCATCGTCGCCGCCCTCGGCGATCTCGAAAGCAGCCAATTGAGCATTGCCCACGACAGAAGAAAAAAGACTCTGATACGAAGGGGCCCATTCCGCATCGAGGCCTGCGGGTCCCAAGCTATTCGATGCGATCAGTCCTTCCTGGAAACGGCTGCGCGCGTTTTCGGCCGCCTTTCGGGCACGCAGATCGGTGAACAGGATCACGAAGCCGAGTACTTTTTTAGGCGACGAAAATACCGGATCGGCCCGCACGAGAACCGGCTCCTCCTGGCCCGCTTCGGTCTTCAAACAGACCTCACCACGCCAGTTCCGTTTATCACGCACCAAGTCATCAAGCCGTTGACGGGCCTCAGCGTCATCGGAGAATAGCGTCGGCAACTCGTCGACCCGCATCAGCTGCCGCCGGTCGTTTTTAAGCAACGTCTCGAAGACCTCATTGGTGAGAAGGATGCGGCCCTCGGCGTCGGCAATGACGACCGGCTGGTTGGATACGCTGACCTGGCGGCGAATGGTTTCGAGTTGGTCTTCGACGATCAGCATCCGGACCGACCGGAACTGAACCACCACGTCGGTCACCGTCTCGCCGATAAGGCGGGCAGCCGCAAGATCCGCCGCGCTCCAGGGGCTGCACGTGCCCTCCACTAGCTGATGCCACTTCGCGAACGACCGACGCGGAGACAGAGTGGACGGATCGTCCCCCACCTCGACCGGCTTGAAAGGATCGCCCCCCCAGGTAACGGATCGGATCTGCTCCGGGCGCACCCAAATGAGATACTCGCCAGGCGTACTCGACACTGGAATCGCAACAATTCCGCACGCCACTGCCCTGAGCGTGTCAAGCGCGGCCTCCTCGCCTCCAAGCGAAGCAGTGGCGATGACCGGGCGGTCCCGCTGGCCATCCAACCATTCGGAAATCTGGCGAAGGCGCGGCGTGCTCGGAACTTCCCCCGAAGTCAGCACCTGATCGTCGAACAACAGAGCGGCACCGGTAGCGTTGAGCGGCTCGAGCAGCGTCTGCGGACTGTCGAACAACGCCGATCGCCAGTCGCCATTTCGAGAAATCGCCCCGATCATTCTCTGTTCGAGACGCCGCGCCCCCAATTCCGCGTCCGACTGCGCGAAGCATTCCAGCGCGGCGATCCGGGTGGCCACGGTTTCCGCAAGCAGCTCGCACACGACGCGGGTTTCGTAGGGGATGTGACGGGCAGAATAATGATGGCAAGCCACCAGCCCCCAAAGCCGGCCGCCAACCACCAGCGATGCCACCAAGGTTCCCGCCACGCCCATATTCTTGAGATACTGAATATGGATGGGTGACATGCTCCGAAGGAAACACAGCGACATGTCGAGTTGGTGGCCGGTGAGCGGTGACAGCCGTGGCGTCAACGGGACCGGATCATAGGAAACGTCAAACAGCAAGCGTACCCGGTTTCGCTCGTAGAGCCGCCGGGCCATCTGCGGAATGTCCGACGCCGGATACCGCATGCCCAGATAGGGCTCGAGTTCGGGTTTACGCTGTTCGGCGAAGACCTCGCCGTGTCCGTCCTCATCGAAACGGTAGACCATAACCCGGTCGTAGCCGGTAAGAACCTCGAACATCCTGGCGGTTTCGTCGCAAAGCACCTGCATAGAGCCGCACGCAACGATGGACTGAAGAAATTTCGCTACGTTCTTGGAGTGATCGATGGTGACGCCCGAACGCTCCAGCTCAACCACCAGCCCACCCTCCGGCGGCCGGTGAACGAGACCATTGTACACCGCGGAAGGCTCACCGATGTGGCATTGAATAGCCCTCGGGATCACATGAAGCGGATCGTCCAGCAATGGCTGGATGCGCTCGGCAAGGTCACCCGGAACGGATTCGAGGGCACATCCGAGCATCTCGCAGTCGATACCGAGAAATTCTTTGGCGTTTGCGCTGACTTGGATGATTTTATTCTCAAGCTCGCTGATTACGAGCAAGGCGCCGTGAGGCTGGATGGACCCGGCAAGGTGGATCTGTTCTTGCTCGCAATTCGACAGGTCGGCTTTGCCAAACGCCGGCGCTGGAAATGACTCAGAGTCCAAACCCTCACCTCAAGCTCGTCGTTACCCCTCCTTAATGATTGCATCTGTGCTACCGTCCAGTCCATAGCGATTCAACTTTCCGTATAAACTTTGACGGCTGAGCCCGAGAAGTTCCGCGGTCGATGTCCGGTTTCCTCCCGTAAGTTCCAGGGCGCCCTCGATATAGTGCCGCTCAACCACGGCGACGGTATCCTTCACTAATTTGCTCAGGGGGGTCTTGCCGACCTGCTCGGCCAATGTGCCCAACACCAAGCCGAGCCCTTCGCCTTCGCCAGCCTCCGGCAACCGGTGACTTACGGCGCGAACAAGCACGCCGATGGGAGACGACTTGGCGTCGGACGCCCGCGCCGCCGAAATCTCCACCTCGATCTCGGTGCCGAGTTCGCCGTTGATGGATGTCGAGAACAAGCGGACAAGCCCGTGCTGCTCCACATTGCTGAGCAGCACCTTGAGGTCGGCGCCCGGCCGGCTTAGCCACCGCCCGAGACGTTCGCCGATAACCGCTCTCTCGGCCCCCACCTGGACGAGATCAAGAAACGCCCGATTGGCGCGCTTCACCATTCCCTCCGGGTCGATCACTACCAATCCGTCCGGGATGCGTTCGATCAACTCATCGATCTGCAACACGTCGTTTCCGATGGGTGCCTGCGGTGTCAGTCCAGCCGGCAAGAGCTGAAGCAAGAACAGAGTGCCGGGATGAGATGTCATCACAGAGGCGCGGACGATCAATGCCTGTCCGCTTCGCCCGAGGTGGACGAGAAGCCCGGGCGCTTTGCCATATTCACGCACCCGATCCAGCATGGCTTGAACCGCGCTTCGATCTTCGGGCCACAATTCGGCCAGCAAATCGCTCCCGTCGGGCTTCATCCCGAGCACGCGAATGGCCGCCGGATTGGCCTCCACCACATGCAAATTCGAAGCCCGTACGAGCAACACTGCGTCGTTGGAAGAATCGAACAAAAGCCGGTATCGGGTCTCTACTTCGCGCAGTTTCCAGTAGTCTTGTTCCATGGCGTGCTGGGCAGCCACCAAACGCGCCTGGAGGTTGGCCACGGCCTTGAGGCTCTTGCCCACGGCGACCAAGCCGCCCTGGCCTCCCAACGAAACCGTCGTATACTCGAACGGCAACTCAAGGCCGCTCGGGAAGCGTTGATTGATTTGGCGAAAGGCCGAAACCCCATTCACGCGTGCGTCTTCGACCATTCTCCGGACTTTGTCAGCCCCCACATCGGCGACTGTTTCGGTCCAGGGAAGGCCAATCCAGCTGTCGATATCGCTGGCCGAAACCTCGCCCGAAAGCTGGGCATCCTGAATGACACCCTGCAAATCCAGCGTAAGGGTGATATCGGGTTGCGTTAGAGTCATGTCCCTCATGTGCGTTAACCAATCGAACCAACTTGGTTGCCCTCAAAATTGGAGAGGGCGTTCCTGCTCCGCTCTGGTGATCGCACGAGTTCTCCTAGAGAACCTTTGCGAGTGGGCGCCGTAACCAGAGGTGTACAAGCTCGCCGGGCCCAACCAGCGAACAGACTAGGTATTTGTGCCCTGTCAATCACATTTGCTTTTGCTGGCACTGTTCCACTTACTTGTCGACAACATCACTTTACACCTTACAGTCGTACATTGGCTATGTTTTTATCTTCTGCCCCCATCCCGATTGCTGCATAGCAGCAAATCCGGCAACGTTCGGATCGCAATCCTTTTGCCAGGAAATGTTAGCCATGTTTCTGGATCGCGTTGATCATCTCCTCCAAATCAAGTTTAGTTACTTCATACAGATCACGGGCCGACACCATGCCCACTGGCCGGCTGCCATCAACCACCGGAAGGTGACGGTAGCCGCGCATTCGCATCATATCGAGAGCGTCGTGGGCCGTATCGTGGGGCGCCAGCGTGTCCGGATTACCGGTCATTATATCACCGAGTAAAACGCCCGCCGGATCTCGGCCCTCGGCGACCACCCGCCACGTGATGTCTCGCTCGGTCACGATACCGATGACCCGGCCCTGGTTGTCGACGACGACAATTGCGCCGATTTTCAAGAGTCGCATCCGCCGCGCGGCTTCGTCCGCAAGACCATCCACATGCATGGCGCAGACTTTTTGGTTGTGCACCACATCCGGGACGATCTTGAGCCTGCTGGGCATGTTCGCGCCTCTCCGAATCAGGCGTATTTTCGCGACATTCGCCGCGTCAAAAACGGGTGCGCCGACAGAACCGATCTTCGCGCGCGAAGGTCAACGCCACCGGATTTCGAATATGCAAGCCAATGCGCCGTTCGCCATACAACTGTTTTCTTCCACCTCGCTAACGGGATGAACGAGCGACCGGAACAAGTGTTCGAATGTTCCGGCAAAATAGTCGCACCGTGGCGTGGTGGCTGTCAAATCACAACACAATGGGCAGCCTTCGACGGATAACCGCGCCAACGCCAAACCGCTGGTAGCCGTGAAGTGCCCGCTGCCGACGAATGTCCATGCATTGCGCCTTATGGCCGCCAACAGCACCCGGCTGGCGAGGCTCGCCGGTAGAACGCGAATGACGGATTGCGCGGCGCGCGGAATACGATTTTTCAGAAGATAATCGCCAGTGCGCAAACCAGCCGACCGGGAGACGGTCCGAGAATGCGCCATCCCCAATTCGGAAACCACGGCCGCTTGAAGCTTCGAAACCTCACGCTCGTCGACCATTTCCGCCGGCGGCGCATCGACATACCCATCCAGTGCGCAAGAGTGGAAGATGCGTCGCGTGACTTCCGGACCGACGTCCTCGTCCAGGGCCTCGGCCATCCGGATAATGGCGTTCGGGCCGATCCGCGCCGGCGCGGCGTCCCTCGCGCTTGTCATCGGAGACGGCCCCGCACCACAAGTTTGAGGGCCGCATCCGGACACGAGATCGACGGACGTGGCATTGGCCATCAATCGCACCTATTCGGCGGCATTGGCGGGCACGCGGGTCTTGGGGCTCTCCACCGCGCGATCTTCCATTTGTTGATCGCCACCACCGCAGGCCTTGACGCTGGCGCCGACCGGCACGCGATCCTCGTTCTCCTCCATCTGTTGATCGCCACCGCCACAAGCCTTAACAGCCGCGGCACGGGCGACGCCTTTGCGTGAACCATCGGCGGCGGCTTTCCAATCATCCATTTGCGCCGTTGCAATGGTGCGCGTGACATCGAACTGGAAGTCCACACTGTTCTTCGACTGCGGCCCCCAGTAGTTGACCCTTCCAAGATCATAAAATTTCCGCTGAACACCGGCCTTCAAAAACGCCTTCAAACATCCGAGCAGGTAGCGCCGACGGAATCCGGTCCCGGCCCAAGGATACGAGAACAACGCTTTCAACATGTAGAAGCGCCGATAATTCTTCATCACCCCGTCGAGCAATTCGCCGCGATCCATCGCCTCTGGCTTGATGATCGGCGTAACGAAGTTGTATTTCTCGAAATCGAAGATCTCCACCTTGTCGCCGAGTTCTTGGAACAGATCGGAGAACGGCCAGGGCGTATACATTGCCCAGTTGGCCAAATCCGGCTTCCATTCCTGCGCCATGCGGTAGGTTTCTTCCAACGTTTCCTTGGTTTCGTTCTCCAGACCCACAATGAACTGCGCTTCGACGACAATCCCCGCTTCGCGGAGAAGCCGAATAGCCTTGGCGTTCTGGGCGACCGTGGTTTCCTTGTTGAATTGGTCAAGCTTGAGTTGAGCCGCCGCCTCCGTGCCCAGCGAGACGTGAACCAAGCCGGCGCGATGGTAAAGCGCCAGGAATTCCTCGTCGCGGAGAACGTCGGTCACCCGGGTGTTGATGCCCCATTTCACCTTCTTCGGCATATCCCGCGCGATCAATTCCTCGCAAAACTCGATGAATTTCTTGCGGTTGATGGTGGGCTCCTCGTCGGCCAGGATGAAAAACCCCACTTGGTGATCGCGGACCAGTGTCTCGATCTCATCCACCACCTTCTTCGGATCGCGAATGCGGTAATCCCGCCAGAACTTCCACTGAGAGCAGAACGAGCAGGTAAACGGGCAGCCCCGCGCCATATTCGGGATGGCGACCCGCGTGCCGAGCGGAATGTATTGGTACTTCTCCCATTCCAAGATGCTCCAGTCGGGACTGATTCCATCCACATCCTTTACCGTCGGCGCCGCCTTGGTGGCGATCACCTGGTCGCCATCGAGGAAGGCCAAACCCTCGATTTCGTGTTTGTCGGCGGGCCAACGGCCTTCGGAGACGGCCTGAATAAATTCTACGAGGATTTCTTCGCCCTCTCCGCGAATGATCGCATCGATCCACGGCGCTTCGCTTAGGACCTGCTTGTACATGAATGTGGCATGGACGCCTCCGAGGATGGTGACCACGTTCGGATTGACTTCCTTGGCGATCTCCAGCGCGCGCTCCGCCTTGTAGATGGACGGCGTGATAGCGGTCGCGCCGACCACATCGGGACGCGCGGCGATCAGCTGCTCACGCACATCGTCGTCGGACAAATGATTGGTCATCGCATCAATGAATGTAACGTCTTCAAAGCCCGCCGTCTTTAGGGCGCCGGCCAGATAGGCCACCCATGCCGGCGGCCAGCTCCCGGCGATCTCGGCGCCGCCCGATTGGTAGTTCGGATGAATCAGCGTAATGCGCATGGTTTTCTCCCGCGCCTAGATTTTAAAGCCCTTGCCGAAAGCAAGGCCGCCTCCAAGTTTACCCTCAACCCTACGCCGCGCGTTTCAGGCTCAGCTCCGACCACATGGTCGATAGGGTTTGGACAAAATAATCCATCTCTTCGTCTGTGTGTACCGGCGATGGTGTGATCCGCAAACGCTCTGTTCCGCGCGGCACCGTGGGGTAGTTGATCGGCTGAACATAGATCCCGTAGGAGTCGAGCAGGGTGTCGGTGATCTGTTTGCAGCGCACAGGATCGCCCACCATGACCGGCACGATGTGGCTGGGATTGTCGCAATGGGGAACGCCCACTTCATCGAGGCACTTGCGAAACCTCTGGACACGGTCCCGCTGGCGATCCCGTTCAACCGAACTGACCTTAAGATGGCGGACGCTCGCAAGCGCGCCGGCGGCGACGGTCGGCGGCAGTGCCGTGGTAAAGATAAAGGCCGAAGCAAAGCTCCGAACGAAATCGCAGACTGCCTCGGTGCCCGCGATATAGCCCCCGAGAACACCAAACGCCTTGGCCAGAGTCCCCTCGATGACAGTCAGGCGATGTGCCACACCTTGCATTTCCGATACGCCGCCGCCTCGCGCACCATAGAGACCGACCGCGTGAACCTCGTCGAGATAGGTCATTGCGCCGTGTTTATCGGCAACATCGCAGAAGTCCGCGATGGGCGCGATGTCGCCATCCATGGAATAAACGGATTCGAACGCGACGATTTTCGGCCGGGCCGGGTCCAATTCGCTGAGACGCCGGTCCAGATCCTCCGGATCATTGTGCTTGAAGATCATCTTCTTGGCACGCGATTGCCGGATACCTTCGATCATCGAAGCGTGGTTAAGCTCATCGGACAGAACGACACAATCCGGCAGCTTCGATGCCAGCGTCGCAAGCGATGCCAAATTGGACACGTACCCCGAGGTGAAGACCAGGGAAGACTCTGTGCCGTGGAGATCGGCCAGCTCCTGTTCCAGCACGACGATATTATGGTTGGTGCCGGAAATGTTGCGGGTGCCACCGGCGCCGGCCCCACAAGTATCGAGAGCTTCATGCATGGCGCTGATAACGCTCGGATGCTGGCCCATCCCGAGATAATCGTTCGAACACCAGACGGTCACCTCGTGCAACCCCTTGCTGCGATGATGGGTCGCGTGCGGGAAATCACCGGCGTGCCGCTCAAGATCGGCGAACACACGATAGTTGCCGTCGCCACGCAGACCGCTGAGTTCTTTTTCAAAAAAGTCCTGATAGTCCATCCTTACCTCCCATTGGTAGATGGCGCCGCTCTTGGAGACGACGGCCCGCATACTACCGTGACATCGAGACCCTCCAACGGTCCCTTGGTACGATTAAGCCGAGTGGTGGAATTCTTTTTCTTGCCGTCGATTGTCGACCGATTATCGGGTTTCGACGGCACCGCCCAGTGCCAAAGCGCCGCGTCCGGCACCGGCAGCACCAGAAAAACGTGCTCCAGGATCGCAAGCACGATGAGGCTCCCGAGCAACAGAGACTCGACAACGCCAAATGGCGTGGTGTCGCCATTCATGGCGCTCCACAACACAAACGCCGCTGCCGCCGTAGATATGACCATGGATACCGGGAACAACGCATTCATAGGTTTCTTGACAATAAATGTCTCAAGATACCGAAGGTGATCCGGAAACCATTGAAGATTGAGGTTGGGCACGCCCAGGAAGATATTGAGCTTCGCGCTCCAACGCATCAGCCACAAGATGATAAAAGTCCAAGTGCCCACCTGGTTCGGTGCGCCCCAGGTCAACGCCACGATGATGCCGCCAAAGGCGACGATCAGCAGTTCGTGATAAAGGCTGGCCTGCAGAGCCAACCAGAACCGCCGTCCGCGGCTCACTCCCGGCGTACACCCGCGAGACCGTGGGCCGGTAATCAGCCCCATGTAATAGCTCATCTCGATCCAGCCCCAGACGAGCAGACCGGACAGGAACGCCACGTAAGCACTGAAAACCGTTGCCGTCCCCGCGCTCCATTCAAGGCAAAGCAACGCGCCGCCGAGGATTGCCGTCGCGACCGTCAAGCTCCGGCGGTACGTCGACGGTTCCAAATTGACCACCTTCAACACAATGCCCGTGGTGATCCACCAGACACCCAGCGTGAAAACGATTGGCAAAGCATATTGCATCATGGAGTTGAGCTCGTCTCTACCAAGCCGGTGTGAGTCGCATTTCAGCGGGCACGCCGGTGCGCGGGGCGGGCAGGAAGTACAGCCTTGTGAAGGTGGCGACGGCCGCAACCGTCAGAGCGGCCTTCTTGATCGGGGCGAACAATCCGCCGCGCTCACCGGCCGCAATCTTCGCGACATCGATTTTCCGCAGCCGCTCGAGACCGGCCTTGAACTTCGGATTCTCGATATCCAGAGATACCGGAAACACCTGACGTGAAATCTCCGAAGTGATCCGGAAAACAGTGAAATCGTATTCGGTCGGGTCGAGGCCCAGCGCGGCATAGAAATGCGGGCGGGCGTGATCGCGGACGTACATGGTGGCATAGACGGCAAGCACAAAAAACCGGATCCACAGAGTATTGGGCCATTTCAGAAGACGCGGGTTGGCGTGCATCAGCAGCGAGAATGCTTCGCCATGCCGAAATTCGTCGTTGCACCAGTCCTTGAACCAATTGAAGATCGGATGGAATCGGTATTGCGGGTTGCGTTCGAGCTGCCGGTAGATGGTGATGTAGCGCGCGTAGCCGATCTTCTCGGACAGATAAGTGGCATAAAAAATAAACTTGGGTCTGAAGAACGTATAGTTTTTCGTTTTTCTCAGAAGCCCGAGGTCGACCGCCAGATCGAAATCCTTCAGCGACTGGTTGATGAAGTTTGCATGCCGCGCCTCGTCCCGGCTCATATAGCCCATCAATTTCCGGATATCGGGATTTTTGACGTTGGTCTTAATGTCGGCATAGAGAATGCAGCCGGAAAACTCCGACGTGATGGAGCTGATCAGAAACGCCAGGAACTCTTCGCGCAACTCTTCCGGCATATTCTTGACGGCGGTACTGAATTCCTCGGTGCGGTCGAAATGACGCCGATTGGTGTCATTTCGAAACTCCGCCATCAAATCTTCCCACTCGTCGCGAATCGACGAAACGTCGAGCCGGTCCATCGCCTTGAAATCCGTGGTGTAGAACCGGGGCGAAAGCAGAGAGTCTTGCTTCGCGGCCCTCGTAGCCTCGTTGAACTCAACGCTCGAGGTCTCAACGGTCATGATCTCTTCCTTTCCGGTCACGGCGGCGCGACCTTGAACATGCGCGGTCATGGCGTCGCCTCACCGTCTTTGAGCAACCGCGCGAACGCGGCGGTGTTGGTCGGCCCGAAGGCGCCAAGGTCAATGACCCGCCCCGTTGCCCGGTCCGTTAATGTCAGTCGGTTATCCGTTCCCCGGACGAGGCCAAACGGCACCTCGGAACCGATCTCGTGAAGCATCCGTTCGCGCGCAAGACCGCGCATCACGCCCCTGACGAAGCCGTTGGTTCCCGGCGCGAGTACATCGACCACGCCTCCGCCGTCGGCATCGTAGACAACGACGGCCCCGTCCTGGCGATCCTCGAAAAACAGATCGCGGCTCTCGGCGGGCGCGGACGTCGACATGTGCAGCGTCCCAACCCCAGTGATCCGGCCGCCGCCAATGAGCAGCAGCGAAAGGCCGAGAAGCGCCGCCAAAGCCCACAAGGTCCAGCGCGGCACCGAGTTCTGGCGAACGGAGTGGTTCATTGACTTTCTCCCAGCCCTAAGCGGCGTTCACAAGCTGGCCCGGCGTGCCGGAGGCATTACTGGATTCCGCGCTACGATCATCCGCGGACTGCGCCGACGGTGCTGGCGACGCGGCAAGCGCATCGCCAAGAATTTTCGCCACCGACGCGGCTTTCGGGATGCTTCGCAGTGTCGGCTCGGGCTTGCCGAAGTACCATGGTCTGACATGTGGCCACAGCACGAGGTAGGAAACCCGCTCCGAATTATTCAGCTTCAGCGAGATATCCCCGGCTCCATTCGAAAAGGCTTTGAGATTTGCCGAGTCCACCAAACTGAAGGGTATGTTGATGGTCATCGGCAGCGCGATGCCAAAGCGAATGGCCAGCCGCTGACTGGTCACCGTATACACCGTGTTCCGGCTGGTCAGCCAAGCCAGCAGCGATAACAGCGCCACCGCAAGCAACAATCCGACGGAAAGGGCCATCACTGTCGAGACGGCCTCTCCCACACCCTGTCCGTCCACCAATGCCGTCCCGCCTTGCCAGACCATCAGAATACCGAAATAAACGGCGACTTTTCTAATGTGAAACAACCGTCGGCTAAGTGTTTTCCAGGACGGCGACCCTTGCCAGAGAATGCGCTCTCCCGGCGGTGGGGTCTCAGGGAGCCCCTTGATGGGATCCATTTCAAAATCGTCGTGGCTCATATCAAAGGCTCCGAACGCGCCCGCGTGGCATACATGTGGCCGCCGGCGTAATACGCGCAGATCTGGTCTTCTTCTCGCGAAGATACCGTGTCTGGATTCCCCAGAACCGGGACATCTTGGAATTGACTGGCCAGGATGGATGCGACCTTAACCTGCCGCCTGCGACCGTTGATCCGGGCGAAGGTTATGGGGAGCAACACCCGCCGGGGATCTGTGCCGCCTTCTACGTCCAATTCCAAATAGCTGATTTGCGGCTCGGCCGTATCGACCCATACGTCGACCACGGTTCCTGCCTTTTTTCTGTCAGCACCGATGACGGCCATTCCCCGTGGGTCAGGATCGCTGGCCTCCACGGAGTAGTCCGTGGCGACGCGCAGCGGCACCATTCTCGGATCGCCATGCATGTTCAGTTCCGGTGATGTACTGCGCAGGGCATATGCAGCGGGACCGACACCGTCCACCATGGGATTGCCCGTGGGCTGCATCGCAGCTCCCGGCCAATTCGCGACGGGTTTCGCCTTGATCTCGCGCGTATCATGCTCGGGCTTTGGCGCCTCTGTGGTGCCGCCATGCGGCAGCTTGAACGTCTTCGGCTCGGGGATCCAAATGATTCCGCCATCGAGGGGCTTGCCCGTGACTTCGGATTCCAGCGGATAGCCCTCGCGGCGATCCTCACGCCGGAGATAAAATATCAGCCCGGCAAAAAACAGCCAAAAAGCATATAAAACCACCAGAGCAATATCGATGCCGCTGGTAAACGAAACGTATTCCATCACGTATCCTCCTCACCCAAAACCGCTAGCCTGGCATCTCGGCCAAGCCAAACTTCGCCGACGACGGTGTACGGCGAACGCCGACGTGGCCCACCAGAGGACCGATCGCCGCTAGCGTCGCAAATAGTAGAATGATTTCAACTTGATATACGGCACCATACCCGGTGATGGGCGTGGCTAGCGCCTGCCCGAGCACACCCTCGTTGGCAAGCGCCGATACGCCATCCCGAAGCAAACCACCGAGAGCAATCGCCGTTCCGGCGGCGGTTGCCTGCACTGCGCCCCAAGCCCCAAGAGCCAAGCCGCTTTGACCGCTCCCACTGAATTCCATCGCCGCAGTCATGGTACCGACAACGAACAGACCGCCGCCGAAACCGATCACCGCGGTGCCGACCCGGAATAGCAACGCCGACTCCAAAGGCGCGGCCAAAATCACCGCCGAAAAAGCGGCGATGCCGGCGAGCGCGCCCAGAGCGGCCAGGCGATAGGGGTCGAACCCACGCCCGAGCCAACGCGCGGCAAGGAACAATCCGGCAAGCGCCCCTGCTGCTAATAAGGCCGTCAGCACGGTCGTCTGCCCAACCGTAAGCCCCAGGATTTCCCCGCCATAGGGTTCGAGAAGAATGTCCTGCATGCTGAAACCGGCGGTGCCAAGCCCGACCGCCACCAGCAGGCGGCTCAGCCTGCCCCCTTCGCTCAGCACTTCCCAAGATTCCCGCAGGCCGGGACGGTCACGGTCGGGAGCGGTCTTGGCCGGGTCCCGGGCTTCCTGCTTCCACAGCGCGATCACGTTGAGAAACAGCGTGGTTACGGCAGCGCCCTGGATCACCTGGATGAGCTTAACTTCGCTGAAGCCGTCCAACAACACCCCGAAGATCAGCGCGCTGACCAGCATCCCCACCAACAGCATGACATAAAGCAGCGCTACCACCCGCGGTCGTACGTGTTTGGGCGCCAAGTCGGTGGCAAGAGCGAGACCGGCTGTCTGGGTGGTATGGAGACCGGCGCCCACCAGAAGGAAAGCCAACGCGGCGCCCGCATGACCGATCCATACCGGTCCATGGCTGTCGCCCGATAGGATCAGAAGCGCGAACGGCATGATCGCCAAGCCGCCGAACTGGATCAGCGTTCCCAGCCAGATATACGGTACCCGCCGCCAGCCGAGAAGCGACCGATGATTGTCGGACCGGAACCCGATCAGGACCCGCAACGGCGCGAACACCAACGGCAACGACACCATCAGAGCAACCAGCCACGCCGAAACGCCCAACTCGACAATCATAACGCGGTTCAGCGTGCCGGTGAGCAGAACAACCGCCATCCCCACGGAGACCTGAAACAACGAAAGCCGCAGCAACTGCCCGAGGGGCAGCCCGGCATCCGCCACATCGGCGAACGGGAGGAACCGCGGTCCGAGCCGCGTCCACCCAGCCGCCAGATGTTCGTTCAAGCGTTGCATTGTCGAACCAGTTCCGCTGCTTGCGAGGTGTAAAAGCCGTTAGCGATCCGCGTCGTCTTCGCCATTTGCCAGTGCTCCAAACCGGCGTCGGCGGTGAGCATGTTACGGACAGCGCGCTCCCCAATCGGCTCGATCGCCGGCGCGCGATTGCGTCGAGGGAAAAAGCGGCCGGTGGCATGCATCACGGTAAGCGCAAACGTCTTGGGTGCGAACGTAAAGTGGATCGAGCGATCAGTCCGCTCGGCGAGGCCGGATAGGGCGCTCACCACGTCGTTCGAGGCGTAGTGAATCAAAGAATCCATTGCAACCACGCGATCGAAGCGTCCGAACCGGGCGTCAAGAAAATCGCCCACCAAGAACTCGATGCTGCCCGGCGCATGGTGCCCCTGCGATCGCTCGCGCGCGAGGTCGATCAAGGTCGGAGACAGATCTACCGCGACCACCTGCGCACCCCGGCGTGCCGCCTCGATCGCCAGCGCGCCGGTCCCGCAGCCGGCATCAAGCAGCCGCTCCCCCCGCAGGTCCTCCGGAAGCCAGTCGAGAAGTGTCTGCCGCATCTCATCACGGCCCGCGCGAACGGTGGCGCGAATGCGCCCGACCGGCGAATCCGACGTCAGACGTTTCCACGCCTCGACCGCGGTCTGATCGAAATAGGTGGCGATTTGTCCGCGCCGCTCCCGGTAAGTGACGGTGGTCATCAGTCGAACCCCAGAAAATCGAACAGGTTACGGTCTTTCATCGGCGTCGCATCCAGCGGCTCGGTACCGGACCACAGCGATTGGGCCAGATTCAAGTACTCCGCCTGCACGGCCTCGAGCTCGGGCGATGCCTCCATCTCGAATAAAGTCGACTTTTTGAGGCGGCTGCGGCGGATGACATCGAGATCGGGAAAATGTGCCAGCCGCTGCAATCCCACTTCGGCGTTGAACCGATCGATTTCGTCCGTCCCGGCACTCCGATTGGCGATGACGCCACTGAGCCGGACGTCATAGTCGCGCGACTTCGCGGTGATGGCGGCGACGATCCGGTTCATGGCAAAGATCGAGTCGAAATCGTTGGCGGTGACGATCAGCGCCCGGTCCGAATGCTGGAGCGGCGAGGCGAAGCCGCCGCAGACAACGTCACCGAGAACATCGAAGATCACCACGTCGGTGTCCTCGAGCAGATGATGTTCCTTCAGGAGCTTGACGGTTTGGCCAACGACATAGCCGCCGCATCCGGTGCCAGCCGGCGGCCCCCCCGCCTCCACGCACATGACCCCATTATAGCCCTCGAATACAAAGTCCTCGATCCGCAGCTCTTCGGAGTGGAAATTGACCGTCTCGAGCACATCGATAACCGTCGGGATCAGTTGCTTGGTGAGCGTGAAGGTGGAGTCGTGCTTGGGATCGCAACCAATCTGGAGCACGCGCTTGCCGAGCTTCGAAAACGCAACCGATAGGTTGGATGACGTGGTGCTCTTGCCGATGCCGCCCTTGCCGTAGACGGAAAAAACCTTGGCGGATCCGATGGTGACATGCGGATCCAAATGCACTTGCACGCTGCCATCGCCATCGATGCGCCCGTCACCGGGGTTCGTAGAAGCTTTCGGTTGTTTGTTTATGACATTCATGCTGCGGCCTCCACGCCAACACCCTCTAATCGATCTTCCAATTCCCGGCCCGCCTCTTCCAACGCTTCCAGAACCGCTTCATCCGGCGACCAGTAATTCCGTTCGTATGCCTCGAGCAAGCGGTTCGCGACCTTGGCCGAAGCGGTGGGATTGAGCTTTGCAAGCCGCTCGCGCATTTCCGCGTCGAGTACGTAGGTTTGCGTCAATTGCTGATAAACCCAGGACGACACCTGTCCGGTCGTCGCCGACCAGCCAACGGTGTTGGTGACATGAGCCTCGATTTGCCGCACGCCTTCGTGACCGTGCTCCAGCATCGCCTCGTACCATTTCGGGTTCAGCGCCCGCGTGCGGGTCTCGAGCGAAACCTGTTCGGAGAGCGTCCGCACTCTGCCCTCGTTCTGGGTCTGGTCGCTGATATAGACAGGCACCGCCGCGCCCTTCGCGCGGTTAACGGCGCGGCTGATCCCCCCCAGGGTATCGAAATAGTGGTCAACGGAGGTTACGCCCACCTCCACCGACTCGAGATTCTGGTAGGCGAGGTCGACGCCCGAGAATATCTGCTCGAGCAGCGCGGCTTGCTGCACGGGCTTGCCGCTGCGGCCGTAAGCGAAGCATTTGCGCCGGGAGTACGTCTCGGCCAGTTCGTCCTCGTCCTGCCAGACGCCGCTGTCGACGAGCTGGTTGACATTGGAGCCATACGCCCCGGCGGCATTGCTGAACACCCGGAGCGCCGCGGTTTCCATGTCGCATCCCTGGGCTTCCTGACATTGCAACGCATGCTTGCGGATGAAGTTCAGTTCCAGCGGCTCTTCCGCCGTCGCCGCAAGATAGGCCGCCTCGGCCAACATCCGGGTTTGCAGCGGAAGGAGATCGCGAAAGATGCCGGACAAGGTCATCACCACGTTGATACGCGGCCGCCCCACCGTATCAAGAGGCACCAGCGACGCGCCGGCAAGCCGCCCGTAACTGTCGAACCGCGGCTGCGCGCCCATCAGCGCCAATGCCTGAGCGATGGGGCCGCCTTCGGTTTTCAGATTGTCCGTTCCCCAGAGGACCATGGCAACGGATTCGGGAAGCGCCTCGGAGTCGGTCATATGCCGCTGCAGCAGACGATCAGCCTGCATCGACCCGTCCGCCACCGCGAAGGCGCTGGGAAGCCGGAACGGATCAAAGCCATGAAGATTTCGGCCGGTCGGCAGGATCGCTGGCGTCCGCAACAGATCGCCACCCGGCACCGGGCGGATAAATCGCCCTTCGAGAGCACGCAGAATGCCCACCATCTCATGGTTTTCGGCCAGGAGACTGTTCGTCTCCGACAGTTGGCGCAACACGTCGACCGTCGCCGAGTCCACAGCAACGCCGCCGGCAGCCGATGCAGCCTCCGGCGTTTCGCCAGCCACCAGGGCAGTAGCGACACCGCGCTCGAGCTGAATTCCGTGCGTGGCATCCGCAACGGCGAGCAGCAGATCCGCTCGCTCTTCTGGGGACGGTGCCTGACCGACGACATGAAGACCATGAGGTATCAGGGAATGCTCGAGTTCCACGATGCTGTCACCAAGCAGCGCGACATGTGTTTCGGCGTCACCATTCCACAAGGGCTCGGGCTCGGCCAAGTCTACTGCCGCCGCCTGTGTCTGGATCAGGGCTGCGAGGGGCGCGCGCTCCGACTCCGCATCCGCGGTCAGGCGCCGCCACCGATCGAGGGAATCCTTAAGATCGATGAGCCCGCGATACAATCCGGCATGGGTCACCGGCGGCGTCAGATAGCTAATCAGCGTGGCCGCGGCGCGGCGCTTGGCAACGGTGCCCTCGGAGGGATTGTTGGCGGCGTAGAGATAGAGGTTCGGCAAATCGCCGATCAACCGGTCGGGCCAGCATTCTTCCGACATCCCCACCTGCTTGCCCGGCATGAATTCGAGCGCGCCGTGGGTGCCGAAATGGAGAACCGCATGTGCGCCGAAATCTTCCCGGATGTAACGGTAAAAGGCCGAGAACGCGTGCGTCGGCGACAATCCCTTGTCGAACAGCAATCGCATGGGATCGCCCTCATAGCCGAAGGCGGGCTGGACACCGACGAAGACATTGCCGAAGGCGGCGCCGAGGACGTGAATGGAGCGCCCGTCGGTCTGATGACGCCCGGGAGCCGGTCCCCACTGCTCTTCGATCGCGGAAAGCCATGGTTCGCGCCGTACATGGTCATCGGCCGAAACGTGGGCATGAACATTCGCCGTGGCGCCGTACTGCTCGGCGTTACCAGACAAAATCTGCTTGCGCAGCGCATCAACGGACGGCGGGACGTCGACGGTGTACCCTTCGCCGGCCAGCGCGGCCAAGGTGCGATGAAGCGATTCGAACACAGACAGGTGGGCGGCGGTTCCGACACTTCCCGCATTCGGCGGGAAGTTGAACAGGACAATGGCGATATTTCGTTCTTTGGCCGGCGTGCGTCGCAAGGCGATCAGCCGTTCGACCCGGGCCGCCAACGCCTCGATCCGCTCGGGATGGCCGCTCATGGTCCGCCTGCCCTCCGGGGTCGCTGCGGAGCGGCCACCGAAAACCATCGATCCGCTGGCACCTTCGAGTTCCGGAATGGCCACCATCATGGTCGCTTCCACGGGCATCAGCCCACTGTCCGAAGCCTCCCACTTCTCCAATGTCTGAAACTCGACGGCATTGGCGGCTATATACGGGACATCGAGGTCGGCGAGCGTTTCCTCGGCGGAATGGGCGTCGTTATAGGCCGGTCCGCCGACGAGCGAAAACCCGGTCAGCGAGACGACAGCATCCACAGTCGCGCCTTCGCTGTTCTTGAAAAACTGGTCCACCGCCGGCCGGGCGTCGAGCCCCGCCGCGAACGCCGGGATCGCCCTGAGGCCGCGAGCCTCCAGCGCCGCGATCACGCCGTCGTAGTGCGCGGTATCGCCGGCCAGCACATAAGAGCGCATGACCAACAATCCGACGGTGCCTTTTTCCGCGCCAGCGACGGCGGGCAGCTTGGCGATATTCTCGGTGATGCGATCCTTAAGGCGCGGATGATAGAGCCCGATGTCCGGATGCGCCGCCGGCGCTTCGACCTTGAGCGAACCGCGCAGCCCGCGCCGTTCCCCATCGGCATACCGGTTGACGAGGAGCCGGACCAGATTGGCGACATTTTCGTCGGACGCTGCGAGCCAATACTGCAGCATCAAAAAGTACGCGCGGAGATCCTGGGCCTTTCCGGGAATGAAACGCAGGATTTGAGGCATCCGGCGCAGCATGGCCATCTGCTTCGCGCCCGAACTCTTGCTTGTGTGCTTGTTGGGGTCTTGACGCTTCCGGCCGCACAGGCGCTTGAACAGACCAATGGCGCCGCCGTCGACATTGTCCATGCGCAAACCGCCCATCCGGGTCAGCTGGATGACTTCCGCGGCCGACATCCCCGTCACCATGGCGTCGCAGTGGTCATGACGCGCTTGGAGCCAGGGCAGGACCGGTTCGATCTGCTCCTCCATGAACAACATGGTCGCGATGACGATATCACCCTCGGCGATGTCCTGGCGGCAGCGATCCAAAGCGGTCGGATCATCACCCCATTCGGTTGTGGCATGGAGAGTCAGCGACAGCCCCGGCATCTCCTTTTGCAGCATCCAGCGCGCCCGGTCCACGGCACCCGCCAAATGGCTGTCCAGAGTCACGATGACCACCCGGATGGGCGTCGGATTAGCGGCCGAAGTGGGCTTTGGCATCATACAATGTCTCAACGGTGATGACCGCAACGCCCTGCTCACAGGCGAAACGCTCGGTGTTCCGGCGGGCTTTGCCGCGGACGAAGAACGGTATCTTGCGAAGCTCCTGTTCGGCATCCGGATCCCAGCTGGCTCCCGCATCGGCGACGGCCGCTTCCGAAGCCACCGCAACCGGCGCTTCCACTTTGATTTCGGCGGCTTTGTGCGACGTACCGAGATGAGATGGCGCGGCCTCGTCACGAAACTCGAAATCCTCGCGGAACATTCCCAGGAGGTGCTCCTCCAATCCCATCATCAGGGGGTGCACCCAGGTGTCGAACAGCACATTGGCGCCTTCGAACCCCATTTGCGGCGACGTGCGCGCCGGATAGTCCTGGACGTGGGTCGGCGCCGAGATGACCGCGCAGGGAATCCCCAGGCGCTTGGCGATATGGCGCTCCATCTGCGTGCCGAGGATCAGTTCCGGCTGCAACTCCGCAACCCTGGCCTCGACTTCGAGATAGTCCTCGGTGATCAGCGCCTCGATGCCATACGAAGACGCCGCCTGGCGAACGTCGCGGGCGAACTCGCGGCTGTAGGTGCCGAGCCCGGCCACTTCGAAGCCCAATTCCTCGGACGCCACGCGGGCGGCAGCAAGAGCGTGGGTAGCGTCGCCAAAGATAAACACCCGCTTGCCGGTCAGATAGGTGGAATCCACCGAGCGCGAATACCACGGCAGGCGCGACGGCGCGTCGTCAAGGGTCGGCGCTGGATCCACGTTCGCGACCTCTGCCACTTCGTTGATGAAGTCGCGCGTGGCGCCGACGCCGATGGGAACGGTCTTGACCAGCGGCTGCTTGAAGGTGCGTTTGAGCCATTGCGCCGCCACATCCGCGATCTCCGGATAAAGCACGACATTGAAGTCCGCCTCGCCAAGACGGACGAGGTCGGCCGGCGTCGCGCCCATCGGGGCGATCACATTGACCTCGATTCCCAAACGGTCCAGTAACGCCGCAATCTCACGCACATCGTCGCGATGCCGGAAACCGAGAGCCGTGGGGCCGAGGATATTGCACGAGGGCCGCACGCCCGGCTCACGAGCACCGGACACGGCATCGGGACGCGGCGCGGCGGAGCCGGCGAAAGCACGAACGAGCTGATAAAACGTCTCCGCCGCTCCCCAGTTCTCTTTCTTTTGATAGGAGGGCAACTCGAGCGGAATAACCGGCACCGGGAGACCGATGGCCCGGGCAAGCCCCCCCGGATCATCCTGAAGCAACTCGGCTGTGCACGAGGCGCCAACGATCATCGCTTGCGGCTGGAAACGCTCGTATGCCTCACGCGCCGCCGTCTTGAATAGACCCGCCGTATCGCTGCCGAGATCGCGTGCCTGGAATGTGGTGTAGGTTACCGGCGGACGCTTGGACCGCCGCTCGATCATGGTGAATAATAGATCCGCGTAGGTATCGCCCTGCGGTGCATGAAGCACGTAGTGCAGCCCTTCCATCGCGGTCGCTACTCGCATGGCGCCCACATGAGGCGGCCCTTCGTAGGTCCAGACCGTCAACTGCATGGCCTAAACCTCCAGCCGTGAGCGCCGATCGAGCGGCCGAGCGAACAGCTCGGCAAGGTCGCCAGCCTGCTCGTAGCCATGGATCGGAGAAAACACCAGCTCGATGGACCATTTCGTGGTGATGCCCTCGGCTTCGAACGGGTTGGCGAGCCCGAGCCCGCAAACCACCAGATCGGGGCGAGCCTCGCGGCACCGCTCGATTTGCTTGTCCACGTGCTGGCCCTCGCTCACGACCACATCGGGCGGAAGCAAAGCCAACTCGGGTGCCATGTGATCCTGACGCAAGTAAGGCGTGCCGACCTCCACCAATTCCATCTCCAGTTCACGCGCCAGAAACCGCGCGAGCGGGATTTCGAGCTGAGAGTCCGGAAAAAAGAACACACGCTTGCCGGCAAGCCGTTCACGATGGCGCTGGAGGGCCCGCTTGGCGCGTTCACGTCCGGGCGCCGTCACGTCCTCGAATCGCTCCCGGGACACGCCCCAGAGCTCGGCCGCGGCTAGGAGCCACGCCGTCGTGCCTTCCGCGCCCATCGGAAACGGGGCCGTGATCGGAGACGCACCGCGCTTTTCCAGCGTTCGCGCTGTGGTGTCGAGAAAAGGCTGTGCCAAGAGAAACCGGGTTTGCGGCCCCACGGCCGGCAACGCACCGGACTGCCGCGGCGGGAGAAACCCCACCGGCCCGACGCCCAGTGCGTCGAACAGCCGCCGAAACTGATCCTCGACCACATCCGGCAACGCGCCGACCACCATTAGCGACGCTTCGGCCGCCACCGGCTCTTGCGGAAGAGCCGGTACCAGCGCCGCCAAACAGGCGTCTTCACCCTGGGTAAACGTGGTTTCGATCCCGCTGCCGGAATACGAGAAAACACGGACATCGGGAGAACAGGTTTCGGACAACCTAGCCGCCGCGCGCGACAGGTCGAGCTTAATAACCTCCGACGGGCAGGAGCCAACCAGAAACAAAATTTTTATTTCGGGGCGGCGCTCGAGCAGGCTGGTGACGGCGCGGTCGAGTTCCGCGTTCATGTCGGCAAGTCCGGCCAAGTCACGTTCCTCAATAATCGCCGTTCCGAACCGGGGCTCGGCGAAAATCATCACCCCTGCCGCGGATTGAATGAGGTGGGCGCAGGTGCGAGACCCGACAACGAGGAAAAAGGCGTCCTGAATCTTGCGGTGCAACCAGATAATACCGGTCAGACCGCAGAAAACTTCATGCTGACCGCGTTCGCGCAGCACAGCCCTCTCTTCGAGAGCCGCGCCGCGTTCCACTGGCGCGGGCGCGGTCAGGCAATTCATCAGGCGTGCCTTTCCATGCCGCCCGCCTGGCGGGAAAGTTGGCCCTGCTCGCGCCGCGCGGAACGCAACTTGATGAGGAATTGCGCGGCATTCACCACATAGGTGAAGTAGGCGGCAAGAGCGATGAACATCTGGGTGCGGACGTCGGCGGCGCCTGACACCAACACCACCAGGTACGCCGTATGAAGGGCGATAACCAGCATGCTGACCACGTCTTCCCAGAAAAACGGTCTGGCGAACAGGAAGTGCCCGAACACTTCACGTTCCCAGAGAGACCCGGTGACCATGATTGCATACAGAACAAAGGTCTTAACCACGATGGAACCGGTCGCCAGGGCAAGACCCTCGCCGGTGGCTAAATAACTCAACACCAAATACAGGCTGATCAGGAATACGACGAATTGAAGCGGAGCCAATATGCCCTGGACGAGGGTCCAAGGGGAGGCGTCACGCCGCATACGCTCCTCCGGGGTATACAAAACGGTAGGCACTTCGCTCCGGCAACGCCGGTGATCGCGCTTAACGCTTGTGCCGGCTAGTGTTGCCCAGGGACAGGTGTCCACCCGATCGATCAAACTGTCAACAGCGCTGCCTATGCTAAACGTATGCATGGATTGACATCACCTAGCTGGGGGTTGCAAACTCTCGGTTCCGGAGGCTGGTAGCGACCGTCGCTCAGGGGCAACCAACGGAGAGATACCATGGAGAAGGTGAAGAGAGCATCTTTCTCGATACAAAATCACACTGCTTTTCCCGTCGTAAATTGCCCACTATCGGCGACTCTAGACGTGGCCTCTCGGACTGTCAATTGTTGTTTACACAGTTCTTCGTCAAGACTTCTTGACAATCGGATCAGGCTCAATCCAATATCTTTTTTTGTCATGCTCTCCGGCGGCAGCGCCGGGGTGCGTTTATAGTGTTTGAGCTCGGATCTCGGAGGGTTTTTTTAGAGATACTAAAGCGATAGAGATAACCTAATATCGCTATAAGGGGAGTAAACTCATGAACGCATTGCGGCAACGTACCGCGGGAACTGCGACCTTGGAGCGAAGGGACCATGGTGATCAGGGGTGGTGCCCGATCGAAGAGATTGGCGGGGCGCCCGGAGCCGACTTATCGGACAGCTCGCTGGCTCAGCTTAACCGCACGATTGAATCAGACGTCATTCCCCGCCTAATCTTGGCGCACCGGCCGGCATCGCAGCATGACCAGGCGCCAAACGTGGGCGACAATACGCCGAATTTCCAAGAAGTAGCGGACTTCGTTGATGTCCTGTTGGTGCACGACTCGGCAGCCGCTGTGAATTTCGTCGACTTGATCCGCACACGCCATGTTCCGCTCGAGACCGTATACCTCGATCTCTTGACACCAGCGGCACGACGGCTGGGCGAGCTGTGGGTGGCCGATCGTTGTCACTTTACCGATGTGACTATCGCGCTTGGCCAGCTTCAGCGGATGCTTCGGGAATTGAGCTATGCCTTCTGCGGCAAAGGCCTTGCCTTAGAGTTTGGCAGACGGGCGTTGCTCCTCTCGAGTCCCGGTGAACAGCACACCTTCGGCGCACTGATGGTCGCGGAGTTCCTTCGCCGGGCCGGCTGGGACGTTTCCTCCGAGCCCGGCGCCATGCGTAAAGATGTTCTCGACCTAGTCAGAAGGGAGCAATTTAGCGTTGTTGGCCTGTCGGCAAGCTGCGAGCGTCATATAGAGCCCCTGGCATCGACGATCCGCGCGCTTCGTAACGAGTCACTCAACCATTCCGTGGGAATTATGGTGGGTGGCCAAATCTTTATCGAGCACCCGGAACTTGTGTCGTACGTGGGCGCGGACGCCACTGCGGCCGACTCGCGCGAAGCGGTCGATCAGGCAGAAAACTTATTGGCCTTGCGTCTCGCACGCGACGGCGCGTAGACGGATTTGCAAGGCGGTCGAGGTCGTGAAACAATTTCAACATCCCGAAAATTTTCTGAGCGGACTCGACCCCAAGACAACCGGCGCGGTGATCGCTGCGGCGGCAGATGTGGCGCTTATCCTTGACGATGTCGGGGTGGTGCGAGATGTAGCGTTCGGAAGCAACGATCTTCCATCGCATGGTTATGCCCAATGGCCGGGGCAGTCATGGCTCGAAATCGTTACTTCTGAGAGCCGTCCGAAGGTCGAGGCGTTGCTGCGTGACGCGTCGCCGCAATCCGTTTCCCCATTGAGGCAGGTCAACCACCAATCGCCTAAAGGTGCGGATGTCCCTGTTCTCTATTCCACGGTTAAAATCGAAGGGAATGGCCGTGTGATTGCCGTCGGCCGCGATCTGCGAGATGTCGCGGCCCTGCAGCAGCAACTTGTGGAAGCACAACAATGGCTGGAGCGGGACTATGCGCGAGCCCGGCAATTGGAGATGCGGTATCGGCTGCTCTTTCAATTGACCTCGGAGGTAGTGCTTATTGTCGATCCGGCCACCGGCACGGTAGCGGAAGCCAACCCGGCAGCTGAGACGCTGCTCGGAAAAGCCATGAAGGACATGGTCGGAAAGCGGTTTCCCCGGGGATTGGACAGACAGGGGATGCGCTCGGTTGAATCTCTCATGGCAACGGTCAGGTCGGTGGGAAAGGCCGACCCTGTCCACGCGCGCCTCGCCGATGGCACGCGGGAGTTCTTGGTTTCTGCCTCATTATTTCGTCATGATCGAGAGTCCAACCTATTGATCCGTTTGTGTCCCGTTGAGGAGAACGGTAAAATTCTCGTTCAGGATGGGACAATGTCGCCGCTTTGCCCCTACGTGCAGAGTTCGGCGGACGGGTTCGTGGTCACCGACGATAGCGGATACATCGTTGCCGCCAACCGGGCCTTTCTCGATATGGCCCAGTTGGTGGTCGAGACTCAAGCCGCCGGAGAGTCGCTGGAGCGGTGGCTCGGACGCCCGGGCGTAGATCTGAAAGTTTTGATCACCAATCTCCGCGAGCGCGGCCTAATCCGTATGTTCGCGTCCAATCTTCACGGCGAACACGGCATATCGGCCAATGTTGAAGTGTCGGCCTCGTCAATCATAGACAAACATCAAGTCTGCTTCGTCTTTGCCATCCGCAACGTGAGCCAACGTCTAAGCTCCTCTCCCAGCGCCGGTCGGGAATTGCCTCGTTCGGTTGAACAGCTGACAAGCCTGGTAGGCGGCGTACCACTGAAGGAAATCGTCCGCGAGACCACCGATATCATCGAGAGATTGTGTATCGAAGCTGCTCTCGACTTGACCAGCGACAACCGGGCTTCAGCCGCCGACGTGCTCGGGTTGAGCCGGCAGAGCCTTTACGTGAAGCTGCGCCGCTTCGGCCTCACAAACGACACCGCCTAGAGGACGGCAGCCAGTGCGTCTGGACGCCCTCAGCCACCTCCAAAAACCGCCGCTGAAGACTGTCAAGTTTAGTTGACAACTTAGGGCGTCAATAATAATGTTCCGGCATGGCAACTCCAGCAACGGTCACAGTCAGGGAGACCCGTCCAACCGTCTCGGCGGCGATGGTGTTGCTCAAGCCGATCACTTGGTTTGCGCCCATGTGGGCCTTTGGCTGCGGCGTGGTCTCGAGCGGCCTGCCCATTGGTGAGCGATGGCTGGTTGTGGCAGCCGGCATTCTCCTTGCCGGCCCCCTTGTCTGCGGCACCAGTCAAGCGGTTAACGACTGGTTTGATCGCCATGTGGACGCTATCAACGAACCTGATCGGCCCATCCCCTCGGGTCGCATTCCGGGCCGATGGGGCCTTTATATCGCCATCGCATGGACGCTGCTTTCCCTTGGCGTTGCGGCTGCACTCGGTTTGTGGGTATTTGCCGCCGCCGTCTTCGGATTGGTGCTTGCGTGGGCCTATAGCGCGCCGCCATTTCGGCTCAAGCAAAACGGTTGGCTCGGAAACTCGGCGGTGGCCATTTGCTACGAAGGGCTGCCTTGGTTCACCGGCGCCGCCGTCATGTCGGCGGCCTTGCCCGATTGGCGTGTGATCGTACTGGCACTGCTCTACAGCCTCGGCGCCCACGGCATCATGACCCTCAACGATTTCAAGTCGGTCGTCGGCGACCGGCAAATGGGCCTTCGGTCCATTCCCGCGACCCTCGGCATTACCGCGTCGGCGCGGCTGGCCTGCTGGGGCATGGCGCTGCCCCAGGTGGTCGTGATCGCTCTGCTCTATGCCTGGGGGCATCCGATTTATGCGGCCGCGGTCGCGGGGCTTCTTGTCGCGCAAGGCCTTTGTATGGTTCGCCTCCTGGCCAACCCTGAAGAACGGGCCCCCTGGTACAACGCCACCGGCACAACTCTCTACGTCGCCGGCATGCTGGTCAGCGCCTTTGCTCTCCGTTCAGCTATTGTGGTGACATCATGAATACGAAACCGCTCGGATGGTTCGGCATCATTCGGTTGGGCCTAGTGCAAACCGCGCTCGGCGCCATCGTCGTGCTGACGACGTCGACCATGAACCGGGTAATGGTCGTGGAATTGGCGTTGCCGGCCATGCTTCCAGGCATTCTCGTGGCCCTGCACTACGGGGTTCAGATTTTGCGGCCCCGGTTGGGCTATTTCTCGGATGTGGGCGGCCGCCGCACGCCGTGGATTATCGGCGGCATGGCGGTGCTGGCGCTCGCCGGCATCAGCGCGGCCACGGCTACCGCGTGGATGGAGACCAACGCGCTCGCCGGTATCGTCCTCGCGGTCATTGCTTTCGTTTTCATCGGCGTTGGTGTTGGCGCCACCGGCACGTCGTTGCTCGTTTTATTGGCGGCTCGCGTCGACGATCGCCGCAGGGCCGCCGCGGCGACCATTGTCTGGGTGATGATGATCTCCGGTTTTGCCGTAACCGCCACCGTCGCCGGCGACTTTCTTGATCCGTTTTCGTCGGCTCGTCTGGTGGCGGTGACCGCCAGCGTAGCGGGCGCGGCATTCTTGCTGACCATTGTCGCGGTTCACGGTATCGAAGGACCGACCGCAGCGGTGAAACCCGGCGAGGCAGAGACCACCAAACCGCCGTTCCGCGAGGCACTGGCGCAGGTTTGGGCCGAGCCGAAGGCACGGCGCTTCGCGATCTTCGTATTCGTGTCCATGCTGGCCTACAGCGGCCAAGATCTCATTCTCGAACCTTTCGCCGGCGCCGTCTTCGGGCTGACACCGGGCGAATCCACGAAGCTCTCCGGCGTTCAGCATGCTGGAGTGCTGGTCGGCATGATCATGGTAGCCATCGCCGGCAGCGCTATTGGCCGGGGACGGCTGGGGACGCTGCGGTTCTGGACCATCGGCGGATGTGTTGCCTCCACCGCCGCGCTCTTCAGTTTGGTGATCGCCGGGTTCTTCGCCCCGAACTGGCCATTGCGCGAATGCGTCTTCGCGCTCGGTGTCGCCAATGGTGCCTTCGCGGTTGCAGCCATCGGATCGATGATGGGCCTCGTTAGCTCCGGACGCGCTTCCCGCGAGGGCGTGCGGATGGGACTCTGGGGTGCCGCGCAGGCCATTGCGTTCGGTGTTGGCGGCCTGGTGGCCACCGGTGCCGTGGATCTGACCAGCTATCTGGTTGGCTCTCCCGTCGTTGCGTACACCAGCGTGTTCGCGGCAGAAGCGGTCCTGTTCATTGTCTCCGCAGGCCTCGCCGCACGGGTCTACAAGTCGCCGGCGGAACCCACGCCGGCGCCAAGCGCGGAGGCGCAGCATCCAACCCCCGCGGCGCCTTACGCCGCCGCTCTGGATCAGACATAAAGATCATGAACACTCATGAAATATTCGACGCTGTCGTCGTCGGTGGTGGACCTTCAGGATCAACGGCGGCAACCGACCTCGCCCGCAGCGGACGGTCGGTCCTTCTGCTCGACCGCGACGGCCGCATCAAGCCCTGCGGCGGCGCCATCCCTCCCCGGCTCATCCGTGATTTCGAGATCCCCGAGTCTCTGATCGTCGCCCGGGCGACCAGCGCCCGCATGATCTCGCCCACCGACCGCAAGGTGGACATGCCCATCGACGGCGGGTCCGTCGGGATGGTCGATCGCGCCGAGTTCGACGAGTGGTTGCGCGAACGCGCCGCCGAGGCCGGTGCGGTTCGCCGAACGGGTGTTTTCGAAGATCTAACACGGGAATCCGACGGCACCGTAACCGTCTACTTCCGTCTCGCCGGTGGCACCGGCGAGCAGGAGCAGCAGCATGTCCGTGCCCGAGTGGTCATCGGCGCCGACGGGGCCAACTCCGCCGTCGCCCGGGCAACCATGCCGGCCAACGAACGCGCGCCTTACGTGTTCGCCTACCATGAAATCGTCAGCTCGCCGACAAACGGATCCGCGCCCGATTTCGATCAATCCCGATGCGACATTTACTACCGCGGAACCCTATCGCCCGATTTCTATGCCTGGGTGTTCCCCCATGGCGCCACCACCAGCGTCGGCACCGGCACCGCGCACAAAGGGTTCTCCATGCGCGACGCGGTTGGGGTCGTGCGTGACGCCGCCGGATTGAAAGACTCGGAGACGATCCGGTGCGAGGGCGCGCCAATCCCGCTGCGTCCGCGCCGGCGATGGGACAACGGCCGCGACGTCATCCTTGTCGGCGATGCCGCGGGCGCCGTCGCGCCGGCATCGGGTGAAGGTATCTACTACGCCATGTTCAGCGGACGGCTGGCGGCGGAAGCTGTCGACGCGTATGTAGCTAGCGGCGACGTCAAGGCCCTGGCGACGGTGCGAAAGCGCTTCATGAAAACGCATGGACGGGTGTTCTGGATCCTTGGATTGTTGCAGCGTTTCTGGTACGTCAACGACCGGCGGCGGGAGCGGTTCGTCAGCATCTGCCGGGATCCCGACGTCCAGCACCTCACCTGGGAAGCCTACATGAACAAGGAATTGGTCCGGAAGAAGCCGATGGCTCACATCCGGATATTCTTCAAAGATTTGGCGCATCTCTTCCGCATCGTCACTCCGTGACGGCGCCGCGCAAAGTGTACTGGAAACCCGCTCTCATCGCCGCCGTCGCCGCCCTCGTGGTGGCCATGATCGGTGGCGGCCTTACCGAACTGGGGCCATGGTATCGGAGCCTGGAGAAACCGTCGTGGCAGCCTCCGGATTGGCTGTTTCCGGTGGCGTGGACGGCCATCTACGCTCTGGCCGCCAGCTCGGCGGTTCTTGCGTGGCGCGGCGCAAAGAGTCGTACCCAGGAATATCGGATCATCGCCCTGTTCATCGCCAACGGCGTGCTGAACATTCTGTGGAGCGCCCTATTCTTCTTTCTTCATCTGCCGGATTGGGCGCTGGTGGAAGTGGGCGTGCTGTGGCTGTCCATCGTCGTTCTGATCTTCGTGTGTGCCAAGGCATCCAAGCTGGCTAGTTGGCTGCTGGTCCCCTACCTGGCTTGGGTGTCTGTCGCCGCGTTGCTGAACTACGAGGTGGTCCGGCTGAACGCGCCGTTCACGGGATCCTGAGGCCATGCCGGCGGCGGTCCAGGAGTTCTTTCTCTCCGGTCACGCGATTGACCTTATCCTGGGCATTATGGTTGTCGAGGCCATTGTTCTTCTCATCTACCATCGAGTGACCAAGCGCGGCGTTCCCGTTTCCGATCTCATTGCCACCATGCTGTCGGGCGCCTTCCTGCTGCTCGCCCTGCGGGCCGTGCTCGTGGGCTGGCCGTTCGAACTGTTGGGGTTGTTTATCGTGGCCGCGTTCGCCGCGCACCTCATCGACCTCCGGCGCCGCACCAAAAGGGCATAAGTTCGCCGGTAAGCAAATCTCGGAAAACTGCCTAATCTGCCTGGTCTTCACGGATCGCAATCTGACGGGCATGGCGAACGCCCCACCAAACCGCGCCGGCGACGAAGGGAATGGCAATGCCGCTGACCACATCCGGATTGACGCCAATCCCCGTTTCCTTGAGCGCCTTGGCCAAGTATCCTATCAGCCCAACCACATAGTAGCTGATGGCCGCCACTGAAAGCCCTTCCACAGTGGCCTGGAGCCGTAGCTGCAATTTCGCACGCCGGTCCATGGATTGCAGCAGATCTTGATTTTGCGCCTCCAGGGCTACTTCTACGCGGGTCCGCAGCAGATTGCTTGAGCGCGCGATGCGGTCCGCCAGTGCCCCCTGCCTGGCGCGCGCGGCCTCGCAGGTACGCATGGCCGGACCCAGGCGCCGGTCGAGGAACGTACTCAGCCGCTGATATCCGCACAGGCGCTGCTCGTGCAACTCCGTGACGCGAGCCAGCACGAGTTCATAGTAGGCCCGGGAGGCGCTGAAGCGGTAGTTGGTGTTGGCCTCCATGCGCTCCACCTTGCCGGCGAGCGTCGTGAGTTCGGCGAGCAGGTGACGCTCATCGGCCAGGTCGCGAATTCTTCCCATGCGCCCCGTGATCTCGGAGAGCGCCGCATCGCACCGGGCGATGGTGGGGATGGACTCCATCGCCATCGGCAACGCGAGCAGGGCGAGCGTGCTGTAGGTATGGATCTCCAGCAAGCGCTGGATGGATCGTCCGGCTTGGCGATCATAAAGATCGACGTCGCGGACGAGAAAACGGACGAACCCATCTGTATCCGGGCGGAGGTCGGACCACATCATGGCGCTGCCGCCGGCGATGCCGCACCCCATCACGAGATTATGGTTGAACAGACGCGAAAGCACCGGCGCTTCCCGCAGCGGCACGTCGCGCGTCTCCAGCGCCACATGGGCCGCAATAAGCATCTCGCCGGGGATAGCGTCGAGCCAGTCGCGGGGCACCAGGTTGATCACGGGATCCGCGAAAGGTTCGGCAAAGGGTTCAGCGCGCAGGAAGGTATAGGTGCAGAATTCGGAGTGACCTTCCCAACGGAAGCGGAAGGGACCGAGGTCCTGAATAAAATGCTTCGCGTCCGAGGCCGGAGGCGCCACATCGTAGCGGGCGCACAGGCGGACCACATGGGCGCGTTGCACCTGTGCCGCCTCGACACTCTCGCCCGTAAACACCGCAAGATACGAAGCCCTGAGCGGAGGCTCCAACGACTCGAACGGCCGGGCATGCAACTCGTTGATGAGCGTCTCGCGCAGCGGATGTGCGGCGTCTTTCAAAAACGCCCTCTGCGTGCTCGGTGCTTCTGCGCTCTCGGCTATCTTGTTCATCTATCGTTTGTTGTGTAGTCCCCCGCGAGAGTCAAGCTTCATAAGCGCTCGCCCCGAATTCGGTAGACGAAAACGATAAACGCATTCCACGTCCGTTGCAGGCGGGGATTACGGAATCTGGCTAGTGAACGTGGAACTATTGGATACGGTCCCGAAGACACCCCCTTGCATCTTCACCATCTTGATCGCCGCGTCATGATTTCCCTGGTCCGTCGCGCCACAGCAGTCTTCGAGAAGCAGGCACTCGAAGCCCCGGTCATTGGCCTCGCGCATGGTCGTGTGGACACAAACATCGGTCGTAATGCCGGCAGAACGATGTTGTCGATCCCGCGCATGCGCAGGAGCAACTCCAGATCGGTTGCGCAGAACGAGCCCTTGCCCGGCTTGTCGATGACCGGCTCTCCGTCACATGGCGCGATTTCGTCGATGATCTCCCAACCCGGCTCACCACGTACCAAGATCTGACCGCACGGGCTTGTGTCCCTTGGCGTGGTGTAGCTGTGGGTAACCGGCTTGCCGTAGCGACC
>CAKZLS010000090.1 GCA_937127205.1 uncultured Rhodospirillales bacterium | reverse complement strand
TGACGGATCGTGTCGCAGATCTGCGATTCCGTCTGCCGATCGAGGCCGGTCGTTGCCTCATCGAGGATGATCAGTTTTGGCTGGTGCACGAGAGCGCGGGCGAGGGATATGCGTTGCCGCTGACCGCCCGAAAGAAGGTTCCCACGCTCGCCAATGGTCGAGTGCAACCCTTTCGGAAGTTGCGAAACAAAAGACCAAGCTCCCGAGGCGATGAGTGCGTTCTTTACATTATCCTCCGTTATATTTTCCTCGCGGAGCGAGACGTTGTTGAATATCGTATCGTGAAACAGGCTAATTTCTTGGGGCACGTAGCCGATCATACCTCGCCAGACGGCGATATCGATCTCGTTCAACGCAACACCGTCGACCGAAATGGTCCCTTTGCGCGGTCGGTACAACCCGACAATAAGGTCGATGAGCGTTGACTTTCCTGCCCCGGACGGACCGATCACGGCGGTAATTGCGCCGTTTCGAATGGTCAGTGACACGCCGTCCAAGACCTTGTGCGGCCCGTGGTCAAAATAGACGTCGTCGAATTCGATGGCTTTTTCGAATCGCGGCAATCGAGTGCCGAAATGGTATTCCGTGCTGTCTTCGATCCGCTTCAGAAGTCCGGTCAACTCGATATAGTGACCATAGGCATTGTCAAACGCAAGAAACTGCTTCTGGCACCCAGCCAAAGTGCGGATCATGCGAACGAAAAGGACACAGGCCAATATTAATTGAAGAACGCTGAGTTCGGCCGCTCCAAGAGCGATATAGAATGTGGTCGCGATAATCGCGGCAATGAGCGGTTCTTGGATCTCGGTGATGTATTCCGCGCTTACCAGCTTGGTTTTCAAGGTTTCTCGCGTGCGCTGGGCATCGGCTTCGAAAAGCTCGGTAAAGCGATCCGTCCGCCCCATGGCGCGCAGCGGTTTTATGCCGATCATCGCGTCGGTAAAGCTTCCGGAGGTACGCCGCAATTGCTCGCGGTGTGCTCTTGTCGCCATTCGTCTATTGCGGATAAGACGGTTCTGCGACAGCAGCATCAGAGCGCCCACGGTCAACCCCAGGACGGTGAGTTGCCACGACAGCAAGCAACAGACGATGAGAAACAAGGCTGCTTGCATCAGTCCGGTAACGATGCTGGCGGCGAGAAAGAAAACCTCGCCCGTGGACATCGCTTCGGCGCCGGTGGCATGGGTGAGCCGGCCCAGCGGCTGACGGACGAAGAAACCCCAATTTGCTCTCAACAGGCTACGGACGATCTTGGTTTGAACGCCGTAACCAATATCGGAGACGATATCGCTGACGTAGCGGGTGACGGCGATCGATATGATCGCTTTCAGGGTCAATCCCGTGAGGATTAAAGCGAGAATGTATTTAGGGTCATTGGACAAGCCAATAGTTTCCATGGCCGAATTGATCGCGGTAACGAGCCCGACTTTGCCTTCTCGCAAACCGGTTACGGCCGCAAGCAGGGGAATAATCATCGCCAACCCGATCAATTCGAAGAGCGCGGCCATGAACATT
Source organism: uncultured Rhodospirillales bacterium (assembly GCA_937127205.1). Classification (GTDB taxonomy): domain Bacteria; phylum Pseudomonadota; class Alphaproteobacteria; order Rhodospirillales; family Defluviicoccaceae; genus CAKZLS01. The sequence goes on along the minus strand of CAKZLS010000090.1, from coordinate 348 downwards.
CCGAAAATGACCGTGTAACGCAGGCGTGGTCGCGCCAGACACAAAGCGTCGATAATCGGGAACTTCTTGCGCTGGTGACTAGTTTTTGGTGCCATTATCCGAAATGCTTCTTCAAGTCTTCTAACTCACTTCCCTATCATCGACTTAGGCTCGTGTATTCGTGCGTGGTTCGTCGCTCAACGTCAACAGTGAAGTTCCGCACGCGTTTCGGTCGATCACGGGGTGAGCGCCGGATGGCTGAAGGATGTCCTGTCATTCGGGCACGGGCAACACAGAGTATGTGAACGGCACGAATGCTGGCTGGGCTCCGCGACCGGCTCGGGCCGGGCCAGTCCGGCAATTCAAAGG
>CAKZLS010000089.1 GCA_937127205.1 uncultured Rhodospirillales bacterium | reverse complement strand
TGGCCCAGCGCGGCCGCGTTCTCGCCGAATTGATCCCAAAAGTAAAAGAACTGGCGCTTAAGGCCCGGGGCTTCGATATGGGGCTGTGCGTCGACACCGAAGAAGCCGCCCGCCTGGATATCACCCTCGACGTGGTGGAGGCGGTCTTCAGAGATCCCGAGCTGGCCGGATGGGAAGGCTTCGGCCTTGCGGTCCAGGCCTACCAGAAACGGGCGCCGGCGGTGATCGACTGGCTGACCGCCATGGCCCGAAGCGAAGGGCGGCGCCTGTCGGTGCGATTGGTCAAGGGCGCGTATTGGGACGCCGAGATCAAACACGCCCAGGAGCAGGGACTCCCAGGCTATCCCGTGTTCACACGCAAGATGAACTCGGACGTCTCATACATTGCCTGCGCACGAAAAATGCTGGCCGCCGCCGACGCGTTCTACGCTCAGTTCGCTACTCACAATGCGCATAGCCTGGCGTCGGTGGTAGAGCTGGCGGGCGGGTCCAGGGGGTTCGAGTTCCAGCGGCTGCACGGCATGGGCGCGGATTTGTACGACCACGTCATCGGCCCCGAGGGCATCGGCGTGCGCTGCCGCGTCTACGCGCCCGTTGGCAGTCATGAGGAACTGCTCGCCTATCTGGTGCGCAGACTGCTGGAGAACGGCTCCAACACGTCGTTTGTCAACCGCATCGTCGATGAGAATGCCCCGATCTCGGATCTGGTGGCCGATCCCATCGAGCGGGCAGCCGGGGCGGTGCCGAAAGCGCATCCGCGCATTCCGCTTCCGGTGGACCTGTTCGGTGGAGAGCGGCGGAACTCAAAGGGTCTGGACCTCGCCGATCCGGTTGCGCTCCGAGCGCTCGCCGAGGCCATGGGCGACGTTCCGGAAACGCAGAGCGCGTTTCCGCTGGTGGCCGGCAAGGAGGGGCCGAGCGCCGGCGAGCGCGCCGTCACCAATCCCGCCGATCGCCGGAACACGGTGGGTACGGTTTGCGAGGCCGATCCGGCGGCCATCGACGCGGCGCTCGCCGCGGCGGCATCCGCTGCCGAAGGTTGGGACGCGACGCCGGCCGAACAGCGCGCCGCGTGTCTGGACCGCGCGGCGGACGGGCTCGAGGACGCCATGGCGGAACTGATGACGCTGTGTGTCCGCGAGGCCGGAAAGACACTTCCGGATGCCCTCGCGGAGGTGCGCGAGGCGGTGGACTTCTGCCGCTACTATGGCCAGCGCGCCCGCGCTGATTTCGCCGGCCCCATGGAAATGCCCGGGCCCACGGGCGAGCGCAACCAGGTTGAACTGCACGGGCGCGGGGTTTTTGCCTGTATCAGCCCTTGGAACTTCCCGCTCGCTATCTTCTGCGGGCAGGTGTCGGCGGCGCTGGCGGCGGGCAATGCCGTCGTCGCCAAGCCGGCCGAGCAGACGCCGCTGATCGCGGCAAAGGCTGTTCACGTGTTCCACCAGGCCGGCGTACCGGCGGACGTGCTGAACTTGATCCCCGGCGACGGCGCCGCCGGCGCGCACCTGATCGCCGATGCAAGGGTGGGAGGCGTGGCCTTTACCGGCTCTGTGGAGACGGCGCGCGCCATCAACCGGACATTGGCCGGCCGGCCCGGAGCCATCGTCCCGCTGATTGCCGAGACCGGCGGGCTCAACGCCATGCTGGTGGACTCCACGGCCTTGCCGGAGCAGGTGGTAACCGACGTGATCGCGTCGGCGTTTCAGAGTGCCGGCCAGCGCTGCTCGGCGCTCCGGGTTCTGTTCGTCCAGCGCGATATCGTAGCCCGGGTAACGGAGATGCTCGCCGGCGCCATGGACGAGCTCAGGATCGGCGATCCCGGGCTGCTGGAAACCGACGTCGGACCGGTGATCGACGATGATGCGCGTGCCATGCTGGAGGCCCACGCGGCACGCATGGACCAACACGGGCAATTGATCCATGCCGTATCTCTCCCCGAACCGTGCCGCCACGGAACCTTCTTTGCACCCCGGGCCTACGCCATCGATCGCCTGGATGTTCTGGAGCGCGAGGTGTTCGGGCCCATTCTTCATGTGGTCCACTATGCGGGCGACCGCCTCGACACAGTGATGGAAACCATCAACGCCAGCGGCTATGGTCTCACGCTTGGCATTCACAGCCGGGTCGATGGCTTCGCCCGGCGGGTCCATGAACGGCTCAAGGTGGGAAATACGTACGTGAATCGAAACATGATCGGGGCTGTTGTCGGTGTCCAGCCGTTCGGCGGCGAGGGCTTGTCGGGAACCGGACCCAAGGCCGGCGGTCCCCGTTATCTTTACCGCTTCGCCACGGAGCGCACATTGACCGTCAATACAGCGGCAGCGGGGGGTAATACCCAACTACTGTCGCTGGACGACGGGGAGGCGGGGTCGTGAGAACCATCCGCACGGTGGCGACGGTGTTGGTGTTGGCGATGGGACTAAGCGCTTGTGGTCCGCCCTATGTGTACAAGAAGGCGGAGTTCGACCGTGAGTCGGACACCTTCGGCAAGCAGCCCGAGGACCGCGATTTCGTCACGATCTGCTACAGCGAATGGGAGAGCACGCCGGAGCAGGCGTTGGAAATTGCTGAAACCGAATGCGGTAAATTCGGAAAAGCGGCGCGCTTCGCCGATCAGCGTTTTTTCAGCTGCCCCCTCAGCACCCCGATCGAAGCGACCTTCGCGTGCACAAAGAGTTAGCGCTATTTAATGATCTTCCGTCATAGGTTCGCGGCGTCGGCAGGAGCGTACGGATGTTATACAGGGAAACGGCGGACCAATGACGGCGGTGGGCATCGTGGGTTTAGTGGTCGCGGGTTATGTGGCGCTGGTGGGAGGCATGTATACCTTTCAGCGGAATCTGTTGTACATCCCGAGCCAATCGGTGCCGTCGCCGGCGGAGAGCGGTGTCCCGGAGATGACGGTGGTCGAGCTGGAGACCGCCGATGGCCTGCGATTGATGTCATGGTACCGGCCTGCTACCGACGATCGTATAACCATCGTCTATTTTCACGGGAACGGCGGCCATATTGGCTACCGCGGGGGCAAGGTCAGGCCCTACCTGGACGCCGGCTACGGCATGCTGCTGGTCAGCTACCGGGGTTACGGCGGTAATCCCGGTAGTCCAACCGAAGACGGGCTTTACGCCGACGGGCACGCCGCCATGGCCTTTCTCGCTGAGCAGGGCGTCGCACCCGGACAAACCGTGGTGTACGGAGAGTCGCTCGGGACCGGCGTGGCGGTGCAAATCGCCCTGGATCAGGCCCGCGCGGGAACGCCGGTAGCGGCGGTGGTGCTGGAGGCGCCCTTCACTTCGACTGTGGATGCGGGCAGCAATCACTATCCGTGGCTGCCGGTGCGGTGGCTGATGAAGGACCGGTTCGATTCTCTATCCAAGATCGCGGGCATTCAAGCGCCGCTGCTGATCATTCACGGCGGCCGGGACCGCGTCGTGCCCTTCCGCCTGGGTAAGGCGCTTTACGCCGAGGCGGTAGCGCCCAAGGAGTCGTTATGGATTCCCGACGCCGGCCACAATGACCTCGAGGCTTATGGCGCCAGCGAAAAGGTCCTCGAGTTCATCGAACGCGATATGTGAGGCGATCGCGACTCGCGTCTTATACAGAAACCCCTTATCCGGCAAATCACATTGCAACCGACCTTGCGGAACAGCGGCCCGCCGTGTGTCTAAAACGACACAGAGAGGCTGAAACGGATGGCACTAGTCCCCTAATTTTTTTTACTTATGTCAAACGATTACCCGCATACGGGGCAAAAAAAACTGTTGCCAATGGGTAATGGGTTCCGGCTTCTTGTTGCCGAACCCGCAATAATTGTAGTAATAATTACGTAGGCGTAATAAAACTGCAGGTTGAGAACGCTTGGGGTCAACACTGAATAAAAAGTGTGTCCCGACCATGGGCAAGCAGTCTCGGTGATGGGCGCTGCGGTTGCGGCGTTCGGGATTTACAAGCGCAGCAGTCATTTTTGATGGGCGCAAATTGAGGGGAACATAGATGACCGG
>CAKZLS010000088.1 GCA_937127205.1 uncultured Rhodospirillales bacterium | reverse complement strand
CCGCCTCCTGCCAAGGACGCGGGAAAAGCGATCACATGGAGCACGGAACTGTGAATGTGGGTACTGGGATTCAAAGTGGAACAAATCCGATGAAACGATAGTTTAATGTCATCGCCGCTTTCTGTGCCGGGTACGTGTCGGCACCTGAGTGCGGGTCCGTTCGAAACCGCAGTAAGAGATTCCGGGAGAATGGTGTGAGTTATCGAGACATTAATGGTCGCTGTCGTCACGTGATGGAAACATCGAAAAACGTTTGGGCCATCGCCGTGCTGACGCTGCTCGTGGTCGCCTGTGAGTCGGCCTATTACAACACTATGGAGCGTTTCGGCGTCGAGAAACGCGATATCCTCATCGACCGCGTCGAGGCCGCGCGAACATCACAGCAGGAAGCGAAAGAGGAGTTCAGCTCGGTTCTCGAGCAGTTTCGCGCGACCGTCGATTTTGACGGCGGTGAGCTCGAGGAAAAATATGATCGGCTGTCCGCGGCATACGATGATACGGCAAGCCAGGCGCAGGAAGTCCGGGACCGTGTGGATGCGGTCGAGTCCGTCGGTACCGCGCTGTTCGCCGAATGGGAAAGCGAGCTTCATCAATATAGCGACCGCGCGCTTCGCGCCCAGAGCCAGCAGCAGATGCGGGCGACGCGCCGCGAATTCGACACCACCGTCGCCGCGATGAACAAGGCCGCCAAGTCCATGGATCCGGTCCTTGAGGTGTTCGAGGACCGGGTGCTGTTTTTGAAGCACAACCTGAACGCCCGCGCCATCGCCGCGCTGAAGCCGGAGTCGAGCAAACTGCAGGCGCGCGTTGACACGTTGCTCCGGGAGATGGAGGCGGCGATCGAGGAAGCCGACCGCTTTATCGCGTCCATGAGCACGGCTTGAGCCTGTTGAGCGCCAGCAGGATAGCGTTTCTGTCCGCGAATTTTCGATCATGGAGCGGAACCAAACCGCGGCGCCTTGCGTATGATACCTACGCAATATGCGCCCGAGACCGGAGTATCTGACATGGCACACACTGTCCGAATCACGAACGTCTCTGACGTTACTCATGACGTCAGGCGCATAACTTGCGAGAAGCCCGACGGCTACACCTTCGAACCCGGTCAGGCGACCGATGTGGCGATCGACAAGCCCGAATGGCGCGACGAGCAGCGCCCGTTCACATTTACATCGCTCAATTCCTGGCCCGAGCTGGAGTTCACCATCAAGGTCTATCCCGATCACGACGGCGTCACCGAGCAGATCGGCATGCTGCACGCGGGCGACAGTCTGTTGATCGACGAGCCTTGGGGCGCGATTAAGTTTAAAGGCCAGGGCTGTTTCATCGCCGGCGGCGCCGGTGTAACCCCATTCATCGCGATCATCCGCGACCTTCAGTCAAAAGGAGAATTGAACGGCAACAGCCTGGTCTTCTCCAACAAGACTGAAAGTGACATTATCCTCCGATCGGAACTCGAAGCGGCCCAGGGGCTCGAAAACATATTCACGGTCACCAACCAGTCGTCATCGGAACTGGCCCGAGGTAAGATCGACCGGGAGTTCCTGCAGAAATACGTGGCCAGCTTCGATCAGGAGTTCTACGTCTGCGGGCCGCCGAAGATGGTTGAAGACGTCTCCGAGTGCCTCGAAAAGCTTGGCGCGAAAACCGACTCCATCGTGTTCGAAGAGTAGGATGGTGCGCGCGGAATATGATTTGAAAGACAGGAAACCTCAATGAAGTCCGTATTCATCACAGGCGCGTCGACGGGGATCGGTGAGGCCATCGCGCTCCGCCTCGCCAAGGCAAATTGGAAAGTGTTCGCCGGCGTCAGAAACGACGACGACGGCGCCCGGCTCCAGGATAAGAACGCCGGCATCGTGCCGATCCGCCTCGATGTTACAAAGCAAGACGAGATCGAGGCGGCCGCGCAGCAGGTAAGTGACGCGCTCGACGGGCATACCCTCTCCGGTCTGGTGAACAACGCCGGCATCGCGCAAATGGGGCCGCTGACGATCCAGCCGATGGAGGAAATCAGAGCGCATTTCGAGGTCAATACGCTCGGCGCCATCGCGGTCTGCCAAGCGTTCGCGCCGTTGCTCGGACAGGACCGGTCCAGGCGCGGGCGGCCGGGAAGGATCATCAACATCACCAGCATGGGCGGGCAGATCGCCTCGCCGTTTCTCGGTGCCTACACCGCCACCAAGCACGCCATGGAGAGCGTCACAGACTCGCTCCGGCGCGAGCTCCGGATGTTCGGGATCGATGCCATCGTCGTCGGGCCCGGCGCGGTGAAAACACCGATCTGGAAGAAGGCGCAAAAAGAGGGTGGACCGCCGTATCAGGACACCCCGTGGGCGAACGCCATTGCCAGTTTTCTGGACACCATGGTGAAGAGCGGGGAGAACGGTTTGCCAGTGGAGGATATCGCCGAGGTGGTGGAGACGGCGCTGACGGATCCCCGTCCGAGAGCGCGGTATAATCCAGTCCCGCACAAACTGACGAACTTCTATTTGCTGAAAGCAATGCCCAAGCGATGCCTCGATCGCGGCTTCGCCACACGCTTCAAGCTCGACCGGCCGGCGTAGAACGCGTTCTCAACGTGTCGTCTCGACCGGTCCGTACCGGTCGCCGACCGGGGGGGGGCTCGATCAAAAAGTCGATATCAACCCCATGCACAGTAGAAAAACGCGCATAATCGACCCAATGTGCGGCTATTTGGCCGGATACCGGCGCGCGATTTGGCTCCTAAACCTCGACCAGCAAGCCCGGTTGAAATTTCTTGTTGAGAGCGAACGGCTTGTAGCCGCGCGGGTTGCAGATGACCCGGGTTTTGCCGATCCGGTAATCCAGGCAATGATGCATGTGACCGTGCACCCACAGGGCCGGACCGGCGTCTTCGATGAGGCCGTCGAGCTGCGACGCATAGGCGGCCGAAGTGAGGTCGCGCTTATGCTGTTGGTCCACGGAGGCCGCCGACGGCGCGTGGTGGGTGACGACAATGGTCGGCCCGTCGAAGTCGTCGGCCAGTTCCGCGCGCAGCCAGTCCACGGATCCGGCGAAAATCACCGCGGCGTGCATAGGGGAGAAAGTGCCACCTTGTCCGAAGCGGATTAGGCCGCGGAAGTCGTTCACTCGCTGTTCGGCGGCGCGCATGGAGTCGGCCCGTCGGTCCTCGCCGAACAGACGAAAATCGGTCCAGAGCGTGCAACCGAGAACACGGACCCGGCGGCTTCCGATGCCGATGTCGAGACGCGTGCGTTCGAGAAAGCAGACCCCGGTCTCGCCGTCGCAGCCCTGTTGCAAGGCGTCATGGGTAGCATCGTATTCGCTGTCGTAGAATTCGTGGTTGCCGGCGATTAGAACCGTCGGCACCCCCAGCCAGGCGGCGAGGTCCCTCGCGTACTGTGCGGAGAACCGGCCGAGATCGATATCGCCGGCTAGAATGACGAGATCGGCCCGGGAGTTCACCTCGCCGTCCGGTCCTAGATCCACCAGGTCGCCGAAGTTCGGGCCGATCAACGGATGTCCCTTTGCCTCCAAGCTGCGGCGCGTCTTGCCCTTTTGGGGTTTCCGCCCACGAGTCTGGAGTCGCGCCGCAATGTCGCGATCGAATTCGACATGCAGATCGGATACTACTGCGATTTTCATACTATCCCTATGGAACGCCGCGACCAAATCGCGTGCCGCCGTCACACGGCGCGCGCAAGTCGGTCTGCGGATTCTGACCGTGTGGTCTCAGAAAGGCAAGTAGTCGCTGCATTCGACACCGTCGGACGCGACCGTGGGCAAGGTCTTACACAACGAAGTGCGGACAACAGGCGGCGTCGACGGCTATCCGCAGCGGGCCGTCATTCAATTGCCGAATTGCGTCATGAATTTCTCCACGACGGCTCGAAGCGGCGGGTCCAGAAGCGCCAGGGCGCGCGCCTGAATGGGCTCGGGAACGCTGCCGTAATAGGCCTCGGCGATACCGCCGGCGATGGCGGCCATGGTGTCGGCGTCGCCGCCGAGCGAGATGGTGTTGCGCAGCGTGTCTTCGTAGCTGTCGGACTCCAGAAACGCGATGATGGATTGCGGGACCGAGCCCTGGCAGGAGATGTCGAAGGCGTAGTCCGCGCGAATGGCGTCCAGCCGCCCGCTCAGGGAATAACCGAACCGCCGTTCGATCTCGTCGCGCATCGCATCCTTTGTGCAACCGGTTCGCGCCAGGAACACCGCGGCAGCCGTCGCTTGCGCGCCGCGGATGCCTTCTGGATGATCATGGGTCACCTCGGCGGACCGCCGCGCTTCCGCCAGCACCTCATCGAGCGCGTTCAGCGCCATGCCGATGGGGCTCACCCGCATGGCTGCGCCGTTGCCCCAGCTGTTGTAGGGTCGGCGCAGCCGCCGCCGAGCCCAGTCGGCGAACGTTCCGCCATAACCCACGTGCGGGTAGGCGTGATAATAGCGGTGAAACAGATCGACGTAGCCGCCCTCGCCCAGCATCTTCGCCGCGACGGCCACCGTGAGCACGGTATCGTCGGTGAACCGGCACCCGGGCACGAAAAGCGGAAAGTCCTCGGTCTTGGTTCCGGCCCCCTCGTGCACCGAGCCGATGATGTCCCCGCAAATGGCGCCGATCATTGCGCGCGTGCTTGCACCCGAAAACGGCGCCGCCGCGCGAGCGGGGTGGCCATCAGGCGTCCGACAAGCGAATGGCCGTCAGCCTGATTTCCGGACCCGCCAGGGCTTTGGACACCGGACACCCATTTTTCGCGGTCTCCGCTTGTTGGCGGAATTCGGTTTCGTCGATGCCGGGCACGCGGCCTTCCGTCTCCAATTCGATCCACGGGATAACGAAGGCGCCGTCGGTATTTTCGATGCGCACCTTGGCCGTCGTGTTGATCTCTTTCGGCTCGTAGCCGGCGCTGGTCAAGCCGTGGGCGAGGGCCATGGAGAAACAGCCGGCATGAGCCGCCGCGATCAGTTCCTCGGGGTTCGTTCCCGCTCCCTGCTCGAACCGCGAGGTGAAGGAGTAATCCCCCGCGAAGGCACCGCTGCCGAGCGCCACGCGACCGCGCCCTGCCTGCAGATTGCCGGTCCACTTGGCCCTCGCGTTACTTGTTTTCATCTGCGTTCTCCTCTTTGGCTGCCACGATTTCGTTGGCTTCAGCGACTTCGTTCATCAACTTACCCGAAGCCGACCGGCAGTGACCTTAACTTGGATTAAGGCTGACAGGTTGTGCGAGCGTGCCCGTCTTCACCGGCGGCGGAGCACCACGGTCATCGAATGATTGTCGAAGATGTGCTGCTCGGGCTCGGCCGCGAACAGCGCTTCGAGGCGTCCGAAGAAGGTCTCGGTCAACCGGTCGGCGTCGTCGGCATCGGCGGCACCGGCGGCCGAAGGATCGAACAGACCGTTGCGAAAGGCGGATTCCGAAAAGCCGCGGGCAAATGCGGCATAACTCTTGGCATAGGCTTCGGCGCCGCCGCCGTCGGCCAAGAACTGCGCGTAAGGGTTGGGGATCAACTCGCTGACGAGCTCGACGATGTCGAAGGCGGCCTTGAGGTCGCTCTCGCGTTCCAGCGGCGCGCGCACCTCGTGCAGCTCCCGGAAATAGAGCGGAAAGACGAACGTCTCGAGGCACGCGGGATCGAGCATCCCTTCGCCGGCCATGCCCTCGGCGATGCGCCAGAACGCCCGGTACAGCCGATGCCCGCCGGCCGCGAGCCCGCTCGGATCGTCCGGGTTCTCGATGGCCGACATGGTCTCGATGACCAGCCATCCGCCGGGCCTTACTTCGTCGGCCCGCCGGCGCAGGAAAAGACACCAATCGCGGTCGGCCTTGTCGCGGATCTGCTCCCGCGCCGCGCCCGTCATGTCGGCGAAGAACAGGGTGCCGGGCGAGGACAGGCGGATGGTGCCGTCGAGCCAGTGGGCGGCCATGAACGACATACCCAGATCGATGGACCCGGCGCTGGCGACCGCGCCGAAGAAGCTGCCGGCGGAGGCCTCTGGGCGTACCGGCCCGGCATGGCGCAGATACCCGTCGGGGCCTCGGATGTTGGCGAACAGATCGTTCCAATCATTGCCGATCTGATCGCTGTGCACGGTGACGACGGGCAGATCGGCGCGCCGTCCGTGGATTTCCTCCAGGACTGTTCGAAACGCCGTCATGGAGTTTCGCCCGGGTCCGCAGCCGTAGTCGATGACGCGCAGCTCGGGCCCGCTGACGTCGAGTTCCCGGACCGCGCGGCGAAGCCGGTCGGCCTGCATCCTCACGGTGTCACGTTGGATGGCCGAGTAGCTGTCGTAAAAGCCCTTGCCCCCCATACCCTCGGTGGCGCGGGTTTCTCGGTTGTTGAAGAGAGGTGGATCGTCGGTCATGGGCGAAGCGGGATGTCTAAGGCGTTGAACGAATTCGAGCACTAAGGGATCTCATGGTCCAAAATGGTGTCATTTCGCGTGAAGGGACGCAACCTTAACTCCTGGCCGTGTCACTAACACGCGTCTGGACCGACGTGGATCGCAATGTTAGACTAGTTGATCAAACTGGTTGAGATGGAGCGTCGGATGACGACCGTTGGGGCCTTCGAGGCCAAGACCCACCTCTCTGCGTTGCTCGACCGCGTG
>CAKZLS010000087.1 GCA_937127205.1 uncultured Rhodospirillales bacterium | reverse complement strand
CGGGTCGTCGGTCTTGCTCTCGCGGACCCAGTGGGCGATGGCGTCCACGTCGGGGTCCTTGGCCAATTGATCAACGGTGATGGCTTGCAGGCGCTTGGTCAGGGCTTTCTGTGTCTCGATCCTTTCGGCGTCGTCCCGCGGCCGGAAGGCCGGCAGCCGCTCGGAGTCGACGCGCACTTCGGAACCGAGCCGTCGTTGCAGCAGGCGATTGTACCAGGGGCCATGCGCCCCGTACGTCCTGTCGACCCGGCTATCGCTTTCGAACCCGTCGATCGCCGCGGGGTCATCGACGAAGGTGACGTCCACCAGAAACGGTACTCGGATACTCCGCGCCATGGTTCACGCTCCCTTCCGCCACGGGAAGAAGGCGTTTTTGGCCCCGGCAAGATTGTCGGCGAGTTCCGGCATATGGCGCAGCAGCACGTCGATCATGCCATTGTCGGCGACCCAGCGGATACCTACAGGCGTATAGACCTCGGGCGTATAGTCCGACGTAAAGAACCGGTCGCTGCTCAATCGGCGCGACGCCATCAAGATGAAGATCCGGAAAGCGGTATCGGAAAAACCGAAGCCCTCCGGCCACTTCTCCGCGGCACAGCCGACCAGCAGGTCCACCTTTTCCACGTCGCCATAAATCTCCTCGAGCTCGGAGGCGGTTTCCCAGTCGCCGCCGGTGAGCTCGGAAAAGCTCTTGGGGGCCTTCATCCGCAGGTGTCGGCGGAAGGCGCAGTACCGCGGCACGCCGCGCTCGCGGTCGCGCAGGATATCGATGGTCGCCACGTCGACGCGGCGCGATGACGGCACCTGTTTGTCCAGTCCGCGGAGCGATTCCGGGAAGTTGTGCAGCGTCAGCAAACCCGGATGTTCGGTGCCGAAAGTATAGAACGCGTCCACCAGCGAAACCTTCTTGTAGAGCTTGTGGGCGTTCTCTCCGGCCACTTGGCCCAGCGACTGGGTAGTGATCGGCGCATCGTCGGCGCGGGCGCGAAAATGAAACACGTCGGGCATCAGCGAATGCATGCGATAGACCGCGTTGAATTCCTCGGTCATGGCGTAGGGAGCGGCGTGATGATCGGGGTGCGTGCCGATGATCCCGCCCAAAATGTCGCTCTTCACCTTGCGGCCAAAGCCGCGGATGAACTTCTCGCCGATCAAACCCCACCAGTTGGCCCGCATGCCCATGCGCAGGACGGGTGTGTTCAAGACCGCAGGAGTCCACTCCACGGTGTGGATCTTGGCAATGAGCGCGGCGATGATCAACCGGGCCTTGTTGAACAGCCAATCACTATCGGCATCCGGATACTCCATCTTCAGGCGGTCGCAGATGACGTTGTGCTCGCGCGCGAACAGCGTGTGCATCAACGATAGGCCGATCCACCAGTTGCCGTTAACGCCGGTGAACTCAACCTCGCCCTTGCGCCCAAAGCCCATATCGACGCTGGTGACGGGCAGGTGTCCCTTGCTGTCGAGAAAGATTTTCCCGTTCGGCGTCAGTCTACCGGTCTTGGGGTTGCGGCGGATGGCGTCGAGGCGCTCTTTCGAACTGCCGTAAATCTGTGAGCTGTCCCACCAGTGGGTTTCCACATTGTGATACGCGACCGGTTTGCCGTCGTCTTCCGGGCCGCGAGCGGGGTCGGGGCGGGTCTTGCGCACGGTCATCGGGTTTTCCGGCCAGTCATCGCCGTCCGGAAGCGGAATCTCGAATGGTTTGCGCAGTTCCTCCGGCAGGTCCTTCTCATCGGGCCGGACGTTGGAGGCATGGCTGAACCAGTCGTGGACCATGAATTGCAGCCATGCCGCGACATGAACATTGAGATGCGGGACTGGCTTCAAGGTATCGCCCCGGGCCAGCAACTTGGTGCTGATCAGCCGGGGATTGGGATCGAGGATACCCGGCTCGGTCTCCGCGAAGGTATCGGAGATGGGCGCGTTGCGTCCGAACCGTGCATTCGCCTGGCCCATACCGGGTGTCGCCAGGTCGTTGAAGCTGCCGTCGGCGGTGCGGTTGGCGCGAATATCGTCGACGCCGGGATCAGGCTCAGGCGGTGGAACGCGCTGGGTATCGAACAGATTATGCGTGCGCAGGTCCACGCGCAGCATGACCAGATTTGTCAATGAAATCCAAAACGGCAACTTGTGCCATTCGACGGACCGGTTCAGACGTTGAAACAGCCGTGACAACAGACGTGCCAGCATCGATCACCTCCCCTATGCCTGCCCCGCAAGCGTGATCCCAACTTAGTGTACTGCATATTGCGAGTACTGTGACCCAGTTCACACCGCGCTCGCAAGACGCAATTGCAAGCAATCTCGCCGCCGCTCCTTGCTTTGTTTGCCGCATTGCGGCAAGATCCGATTCGGTAGCGGCACGGGGAGGCAGCGATGATCGAAGGTTTGTGGGACGGTGGAGCGGGTGTCCTGTTGCTTGGACTTGTTATCGGTATGCAGCACGCGCTCGAAGCCGACCATGTTGCGGCGGTTTCCAGCATCGCCGCGCGCCAGAAATCCGTTCGCCGCATCGTCACCCACGGCGCGGTCTGGGGCGTGGGTCACACGGTCACGCTGATGCTTGTCGCCGGCGGCGCCGTGTTGTTCGGGCTGGTGATCCATGACTCGCTGGCGAGTTGGCTGGAGGCGCTGGTGGGGGTGATGTTGGTCGGCCTCGGCGCCCATGTGGTGGTGACCCTGGTGCGCGAGCGGATCCATTTCCATCGCCATGGCCATGACGACGGCTCCGCCCATTTCCATGCGCATTCACACAAGGGGGAGGCGACTGCTCACGATCCGCGCCATCACGACCATGAACACCCGCGCGGCTTGCCGGTACGTACCCTGCTGGTCGGCATGATGCACGGCATGGCCGGATCGGCGGCGCTGTTGGTACTGACGGCGGCCACGGTGGGCTCGGCGCCGCTGGGGCTGGGCTACATCGCACTATTCGGTGTCGGTTCGGTGCTCGGCATGGCGGCGCTCTCTGCGGTTATCGCCGTTCCGCTCACCTGGTCGGCCCGGGCGCTGACTTGGGCCAATGGCGGCCTGCAAGCGGCCATCGGAGTGGCGACCATTGTCCTCGGGGGTGTCGTCATCAACGAAAGTCTGTCGGGCGTTCTCGGCGGTTGAACGTCTGATGCCGCAGCTACTGGTCGGCACAGCCGCCGCCCCGAAGGCCGTCGGAGGGTGTTCCCGGGCAGCAGAAAATTGAAAGTCTTCCCGAAGCCGGGTTCCGGCAGTTTGTGACACCCTTTCCTTACAAACCGGTCGGGTATCTCTGCGTCCAGGCTTGGCGACCGTGGCATAGCGTTTGCGCCGATTCCAATTTGCCGCGTATGTTAGAGGAATACTTAAAAATTTGGCGGGCTCCCTGTACGAATTCGGCCATCTGCGAATCCGTACAGGGCGATGCATGAAGGTGTGGACATGGCAAAATCGAAAACAAAAATAGCAAGCAAACAATCGGAAATGGTGAAGGAACTGTTGGCGCAGCGCGAAGCGATCGTTCAATACGGGCGGATGGCGCTACATTCCAATGATCTCCCGCACATCCTTCATGAAGCTTGCCGACTTACCAGCGAAGCGCTGGGAACGGAATTTGCGAAAGTACTGGAACTGCAGGACGATGGCCGGATGCTACTTGTCGTCGCCGGCATTGGCTGGAAAGACGGCATTGTCGGTCACGAAAAGGTCCCCGCCTTCGAAAGCTCGTCGGAGGGTTTCGCGCTCAAGACCGGTGCCCCAGCCGTATCGGACAATATCAATACCGAAGACCGCTTCAACTATGCGGAATTCATCAAGCGCCACGGCGTAAAGTCGATCATGAATGTCGTCATTCCGGGGCCCGACGGCCGTCCGCCGTATGGTCTGCTGCAAGTCGATAGCCGCAAACCCCGTGATTTCGAGCAATACGATATCGAATTCCTGCAAGGATACGCGAACTTGGTGGGAGCCGCGATCGAAAGGAACCATTATCAAAGGAAACTCAACGAAGCACTCAGTGTTCAAGAGCGCATGTTCGCGGAATTGCAACACAGAATACAAAATAACCTAACGGTCATTTCCAGTTTGTTGCAAATGAAGGCTCGAAAAGCGGTTCACCCCTTGGTTAAGCAAGAAATTTCAGAAATTATTTCCAGTATACAAGTCCTGACCGATATCTATAAGCAGTTATATTCATCCGAGAAATTGGGAAGGATCGATTTAGGCGGATATTTGTCTTCTTTGTGCACTCGAGTAACGAGTTTCGGTAGCCCTCAGAAACAAAAAGTCAAAATCGAAACAAAATGCGACCCCCTTTCGATCGACGCGGAGCTGGCGGTGCCGTTGGGACTTGTAACAAACGAATTCGTGACGAACAGCCTAAAGCACGCGCCTGAGGGCCATGACCTGACCATTTCCCTAACGCTGTCGACCGATAACAATATTTTGTCTCTTCAACTTGCCGACACAGGTAGGGGCCTGGGAAATGCGGTCGATCGAAAGAACAGGGAAGGTGGCGGAAGCGGCCTCGCCTTGATCGAAGGCCTGTTGGCCCAGATCAAGAGTGAATGGGAATGGTCGAGCCGGGATGGCACCGAACTGGCGATTAGGTTGCCGTTGTCCGTAAAAGTCGTCCAGCCAGGTGCGAACCATTAAATACACGCCTATCTGTAAAGATCAGCCAACGTCGCGTCTCAAACCAAAGGTTCATTACCTCTTTGCAGAGGTGCTGGTCAGGGACAGCATTGAATTGCTCGGATTCCAGGAACGGGAAAAAACGAACTACGTCAGCTCGATCAACGGGTGTTGAGGTTGCTTGAAACGCGGATTTCCTGATGCTGCTCAAAGTCGACCCCGGCTTACATGGAAACGGCGGTTGGAAGGTCTTCTTCCAGGATCGAGATGTTGAGCGAATAGGAGATTTCGCCTTCGTCTTCGTCGCGATGAAGAACCCCGATGAATTCGTCGCCGATCATCATCTCCACCGGTGCGCGCGGCTTCGCCGGCGGCACGATGACGATGCGGTTGTTGGAGAAGGTGTGGCGGAGAAAAGCCTGCACGCGGGCAATCTCATTAAGGGTAATTTGCTCGGTCATCGATCACTCCAAGGGTTGGGTAGGGCGATAATGAGCCCATGGACCGATTAGTCAACCGGCACGGAACCAAAATTATAAACGGTCGCGAAAACGTGGGCCTTTTTTTGTTGGAGCCCGCACGACACGGGTTCTATCCGATGGCGCTCGCCTTTTCCACCCGCGCGGCGCACAGTTTGAATTCCGGTATTTTACCGTAGGGGTCCAGCTTCGGGTTGGTGAGCAGATTGGCCGCCGCCTCCGTGAAGCAGAACGGCATGAACACCATGCCTTCGGGGACATCCGGATCGGCGCGGGTCATGGTCCGCAGGTTTCCGCGCCGGGTGGCGATGGTAATCTCTTCTCCCGGCTTGAGACCGAGGCGGTCCAATTGGCGCGGGTTGAGCATGGCGACGGCGCCGGGTTCCACGGCGTCGAGTACGCCCGCCCGCCGGGTCATCGCCCCGGTGTGCCAATGCTCCAGCAGACGGCCCGTGGTGAGGACTAACGGATACGCCTCATCGGGTACCTCGTCAGCCGGAAGCAGATCCGTGGGCACCAGCTTGCCACGACCGCTGGCGGTGGGAAATCCGTTGCCGAAGATGACCGCGTCGCCGGGTTGATCCTCCGATGCACAAGGGTAAGTAACAGAGCCTTCGCGCTGCAGCCGATCCCAGGTGATGCCCTTGATGGACGGCATGACCTCCCTCATTTCGGCGAACACGCCGCTGGGGCCGTCATAGGCCCAATCCAGGCCCAAGCGTCTTGCGATCTCCTGGATGATCCACCAGTCCTGACGCGCCTCTCCCGGCGGGTCGAGAGCCTGGCGGCCGATCTGCACTTGGCGGTTGGTGTTGGTGAAGGTGCCGGTTTTCTCCGGAAAGGCCGATGCCGGCAGCACCACGTCGGCCAGAAACGCGGTCTCGGTCAGGAAAATATCCTGAACCACAAGATGGTCCAGCAACGCCAGGGCATCGCGGGCGTGCTGCACGTCGGGATCGGACATGGCCGGGTTCTCGCCCATGATGTACATGCCGTGAATCCGGCCAGCCAGGATGGCGGCCATGATCTCCACCACCGTCAGGCCCGGCTTGGGATCCAGTTCGGTATCCCAGAACCTTTCATAGCGGGCATGGACGTCGGGGTCCGCGACCGGCACATAATCCGCGTAAACCATGGGAATCAGCCCCACGTCCGACGCCCCCTGAACGTTGTTTTGCCCGCGCAGGGGATGAAGACCGGTCCCGGGACGTCCGACCTGTCCGGTGATGAGGGCCAGCGCGATCAGGCAGCGGGCGTTGTCGGTCC
>CAKZLS010000086.1 GCA_937127205.1 uncultured Rhodospirillales bacterium | reverse complement strand
AAGCAAGGGTGACGTAAACCTCCTCTTCGCCGGGGTTGTCGTCATGAATGCTGGCGTTCTGAACGGTCCGTGCTCTCGTGATCGCGGTGCGCCGGCTGAGTTTCGCTCTATTCAAGCGGCAGTGACAGCAGACCGTCGGCGAGCTTGGGTTCGAACCACGTGGACTTAGGGGGCATGATCTCGTTGGCGTCCGCGACCGACATCAGGTCATCGAGGGAGGTGGGGAAGAGCGCGAAGGCGACGGCGTACTGACCTTTATTGACCCGATCTTCAAGCGCGCCCAAGCCGCGGCCGCCGCCGATGAAATCGATCCGCGGGTCGGTTCGCGGATCGCCAATTCCCAGGATCGGCTCCAACAGCCGCTGGGTAAGCACACTGATGTCGAGGCGTTCCACCGCGGTTGAGCGCTTGGGCAAGGGCTCGCGCGGTGTAAGACGGTACCACCGGCCGTCCAGGTACATGCCGAACGTTCCCCGGCGCTCGGGTCTGGCCTGCTGGTCCACGGGCTCTACCTCGAACGCGGCGCGGATGCCGGTGAGGAACGCGCCCCGCTCAAGGCCGTTGAGGTCCCGAACTCCTCGATTGTAGTCGAGAATCAGCACCTCGTCGGCTGGAAACGTGACGATCAGAAAGCTCTCGTAGAGTTCGTCGCCTTGGGGCTCGGGATCGGCCGCGCGCCGGGCTTCGGCGACGCGGCAGGCCGCCGCCGATCGGTGGTGGCCGTCGGCGATGTAAATGGCATTCATGGCTTCGAACGCCTCGGTCAGGCCGGCAACGGCCGCGGGACCCGAGATCACCCAAATCTGGTGGAGGGTGCCATCGTCGGTGGTGGCCGAGAAACCCGGTGTTCCTTCCGTGGCCGCCTCGATGATGGCGGCGACGCGGTCGTCGGGCCGGTGGGTGACCATGACCGGTCCGGTGTGCGCGCCCACCGCCTCGATCTGACGGGTGCGGTCCAGCTCTTTGTCGGGCCGGGTCAACTCATGGCGGCGGATGCGGTTGCTTTCGTAGGCAGCGACGGACCCGGCGGCGGCGATGCCGGTCTGAACATGGTCGCCCATGGTCATGCGGTAGGCATAATAGCACGGGCGGGGTTCGCGGATCAGCACGCCGGCATCGAGCATCCGGGAGATGTTCTCGCCGGCCTTGGCGTAGACTTCGGGTCCATAGACGTCGGCTCCGTCCGGCAAATCCACCTCGGCCCGTGACACGTGAAGAAAGCTCCACGTGCGTCCCTCCGCCCCCGCTCGCGCTTCGTCGGCGGTAACCACATCGTAAGGGCGCGCCGCCACCTCGGCGGCGTATTCCGGTGTCGGGCGGAGCGCCGTGAACGGGCGGATCAGCGGTAGGGGCACGTGGTATTCCTTTTCAGTACGGGCTCAGTATGGGCTCAGCACGGGAAAACGATCGGCTCTCGGCTATGCCGATATCAACGGTTTGACGCCTTGGATCTCCGGGAGCGCATCGGTGGATCGCGCGAGCGCGGCTTCATCGTGCGGCAGATCCGTCAGCTTGCCGGCGAAATAGTCGGTGTACGCCTGCATATCGAAATGGCCGTGGCCGGAAAGCACGAACAGGATGGTTCTCTGTGTTCCTTCCTCGCGGCACGCAATGGCCTCGTTGATCACGGCACGGATGGCGTGATTGGTCTCGGGCGCGGGGATGATCCCCTCAGCGCGGGCGAATTCAACCCCGGCGGCGAAGCACTCGGTCTGCTGGAAGCTTTGCGCCTCGATCAGACCGAGGTCCATGGCGTGGCTGACCAGCGGAGACATGCCGTGATAGCGCAGCCCGCCGGCGTGAAAGCCCGGCGGCATGAACGTGGAGCCCAGCGTACGCATTTTAAGCAGCGGCGTCAGGTGAGCCGTGTCCCCGAAGTCGTAGGCGTAGACGCCGCGCGACAAGGTCGGGCAGGCGGCCGGTTCGGTGGCGATGATGCGAATATCGTTGCCGTCTCGCAGCTTGCGGCCGATGTAGGGAAACGCGCAGCCGGCGAAGTTGCTGCCGCCACCCGAACAGCCGATGAGGATATCCGGTTCGTCGCCGGCCATCTCCATCTGCTCCATGGCTTCGATGCCGATCACCGTCTGGTGCAGCATGACGTGATTGAGGACGCTCCCGAGCCCGTATTTGGTATCACCGCGCTGGGCCGCCATCTCCACCGCCTCGGAAATGGCGATGCCGAGGCTGCCGGTGGAGTCCGGATGCTCGGCGAGGATCTTGCGGCCCGATTCGGTAAGGTTGCTGGGGCTGGCGATGCATCTGGCGCCGTACGCTTCCATGGCCGCCCGGCGGTAGGGCTTTTGCTGGTAGCTGACCTTCACCATGTAGACGTCCACTTCCAACCCGAACAGATTGGCGGCGAACGCCAGCGACGAGCCCCATTGGCCGGCGCCGGTCTCGGTGGTCATGCGTTTGGTGCCTTCCTGTTGGTTGAAGAAGGCCTGGGGTACGGCGGTGTTGGGCTTGTGGCTGCCCGATGGGCTTACGCCCTCGTACTTGTAATAAATACGCGCCGGGGTATCGAGGGCGCGTTCCAACCGGCGCGCACGATACAGCGGCGACGGTCTCCATAAACGGTAGATGTCGCGGACCGGCTCGGGGATTTCAATGTCGCGCTCGGTACTGGCATCCTGCTCGATCAGGCTCGCCGGAAAGAGCGGCGCAAGATCGTCGGCGGTGAGACAGGCGCCGGTGGCCGGGTGCAAGGAAGGCGGGGGCGGGGCCGGCAGGTCGGCGACCAAATTGTACCAGGCCCGGGGAAGGCGCTCCTCCGGAAGCAGGTATTTGACGGTTTCGCTCATCGCTTCCCCCTACGGCGCGAACCAATCAGCCTTCGTCGATTCGCACGGTCACGAACCGCAAGCCGCCTTCGCCTTCGACAAGCAGGAGCACCACACCGCGCCCGGCCTCGCGGGCTTCTTCGACCCGTTCCGCCAATTCCGATGGCTCATTCACCTCGTCTTGGCTGATTTCGACAATTACGTCGCCGTCTCGAATGCCCTTGGCCGCCGAGGGACCGGCGGGGTTGACGTCGGTAACGATGACGCCTTTGATGTCATCGCCCAGGTCATACTGTTCGCGCAATTGGTTGTCGATGCCGGCGACCGTTAGTCCGAGGTCGTCGATGGTGGTGCTGGAACCGGTCGATTCCTCCGCAGGAGCCCTCGCGGCAACCTCGGCCTCGGGCTCTTCGAGAATGCCGATATCGACCTTGAAATCGACTTCGCCGTTCTTGCGCCACACCGTGACAGGAACGGCGTTGCCGATTTCGGTGTCGGCGACGATCCGCGGCAGCTTGCGCATCTCCTCCACGATCTTCCCGTCGAACTCCACGATGACGTCGCCGGCCTGGATACCCGCCTTTTCCGCGGGCCCGTCGGCAATCACACTGGCCACGAGGGCGCCGATCGGTTCCTTCAAGCCCAGGGTTTCGGCGATTTCCTCTGTCACGGTCTGGATCCGGACACCAAGCCAACCGCGGCGAACCTCGCCGTGTTCCAGCAGTTGCCGGATCACCGGTTCCGCGGAGTTGGCGGGAATGGCAAAACCGATGCCGACACTGCCGCCTGACGGCGAGAAAATCGCCGTCGCGATGCCGATAACCTCACCTTCGAGATTGAACATCGGACCGCCCGAATTTCCCCGGTTGATGGGCGCGTCGGTTTGCAGGAAATCGTCGTAGGGACCCGCATTGATATCCCGTCCGCGCGCCGAGATGATCCCGGTCGTCACCGTTCCACCGAACCCGAACGGATTGCCGATAGCCACCAACCAGTCGCCGATCCGCATTTTGTCGGAGTCGCCGAAGCTCACCGCGGTCAACCGGCCTTCGGGCTCCACCTTCAGGATGGCGATATCGGTTTTGGGATCGCGCCCGACAACCGTAGCTTCTAGGCGCGTGTCGTCGTGCAGCACGACGTTGATTTCGTCGGCGTCCTGGATAACGTGATTGTTGGTGACCACGTATCCTTTCGCGTCGATGATAAAGCCGGAGCCCAAGGAGGTTGCCCGCCTCTGTTGGCGCCGTGGCTGCTGCTGGTTCTTCTCGAAAAACTCCTTGAAGAACTCTTCGAACGGCGACCCCGGCGGTACCATCGGCATTTCCACGCCCGGCTGTCCTTGAACGACCTGCGTCGTCGAGATGTTGACCACCGAGGGAAGCAGTTTTTCCGCCAAATCGGCGAACGATTCGGGCGCCGTCCGCGCTTGTGCCATAGCGGACGATACGATCATCGCCAAACCGACAACCGTGATCGTCAACCACCGGAGCAGCGATGGGCGTACCGCCGGCGCACCGCTACGTGTCTGGCGATGAAAGGACATATGAGCGGGAAAGTCGTTCACTGTGTAGATCTCCATGGGATCGCGAACAGCCGCCCAAATGGCCACTTATCCGCTGGCATATTATGGGTTTGGGCTTCAAGACCTGGACCGTCAAGTAACGAATAGCGGTTTTTTCTCCAGCAAGAGTGTGTCCTTGCGGTGACAGCGTTCCCGCAAGGACGTCGCCAAAGCCTGCGATGGCCCATCACCGGCGCACCAGCCAGATCAGACCGACACCGGCGATGGCGGCCACCAATCCCGCGGTCCGCAAACTGCTTTGCGGTTGAGCGAGCACCTGAAGCATCATTTTTTTCATCGCGTTCGGGAACAGCGCGTAGAGAAGACCCTCGATCGCCACGGCCAACCCGAGCGCAGTCACCAGGTCGGCCATGCCCGTTTTCCCTCGCTATCCTCCACGTTTCCCGCCCGCCATGCCAGGCCCGATCAGCGCCCTCCCGGCTGCTGAGGCGCCGAGCCGCGTTCGTCCAGGAAGAACCGGAAGAAATCGGTATCAGGGCTCAACACCATGGTTGTACCGCTGCCGCCAAGGGCCTCGTACGCCTCGAGCGAACGGTAGAAGTCGAAAAACTCCGGATCCTGGCCGTAGGCTTGGTTCAAAACCATGGTGCGCTGACCATCGCCCTCACCCTGGAGAGTTTTCGCCGTCTTATCCGCTTCCGCGAAGATGACCGTGCGCGTTCTGTCGGCCTCGGCCTGGATCTTGGCTTTCAACTCCTCGCCCTCGGCGCGGAGCTGCGCGGCCTGGGCGATACGTTCCGAACGCATCCGATTGTACACCGCTTGGCTGGTAGCCTCAGGAAGGTCGGTCCGGCCGATCCGAACATCCACCACCTCGACACCGAATTCAGGTGCCTGTCGCTTCACGTCTTTGGTGATGGTGTCCATAACCTCTCCGCGCCGGTCGGATAGCATCTCGGCCAGCGACACCTTGGCGACTTCCGAACGCACACCCGAATTCAGCAGCCCGCCGAACACCTGCCGAAAATTGGCCAGAGTGACCGCGCGCTGTTTGAACTTGAGCGGATCGACAATACGGTAGCGGGCGAACGCATCCACGTTGATGCGTTTTTGATCGGCCAAAAGCACTTCCTGGGTCGGCGGATCCAAATCGAGGATGCGTTTGTCGAAATATTCCACATTCTGGATAAACGGAACCTTGAACTTGAGCCCGGGTTCCGTCACGACCCTGACGGGATTACCGAACTGCAGGATAAGGGCCTGCTGCGTTTGCCGGACCGTGAACAGCGAGCTTGCCGCCAACACGCCGACAATCAAAATAACGATGCCGAGAATGGCGAGCGTCGACTTTTTCATGGGGCGGCCTCCACAGTTCGTTTCTGCAATTCCGGCAACGGGAGATAGGGAACAACCCCTTGTCCGGCGTTGCCGCTATCGATGATCACCTTGTCGGTGGTCCCCATCAACTGCTGCATGCGCTCCAGATAAAGGCGGCGGGTCGTGACCTCCTTGCCCGATTGATAGGCTTCGAAAACCGAATTGAACCGGGCGGCTTCACCTTCGGCTTCGCGGACAACCTTCTCTTTGTAACCGGTCGCCTCCAGCACGATCCGTTCCGCTTCACCCTTGGCCCTCGGCACGATGTCGTTGCGGTAAGCCAGCGCTTCGTTGACCGACCGGTCTTTATCCTGGCGGGCACGCTGAACGTCGTTGAACGCGTCGATCACTTCCGAAGGCGGGTCGACCTTGAGCTGCTTGACCTCGGCGATAAAGACGCCCGCGTTGTAATAGTCCAGAATTCCCTGCAACAATTCCTTGGTTTTCTGGTCCACTTCCTGACGCTTGATGGTCAGTGCGTCCTCGAGGCGGGTCTGCCCCATGACCTCACGGATCGCGCTCTCGGCGGCCAGCTTGATGGTTCCTTCCGGATCACGGATGTTGAACAGGAAGGCGGCCGGGTCCTTGATACGCCACTGCACCACGAAATCCACGTCGATGATATTCTGGTCCTCAGTCAGCATCAGGCTTTCCTGCGCCACGTCCCGGGTGCCTCCGCTGCGCTCCGAGTCGGTACTGCCGCGGAAGCCGACGGTGAGTTGGTTGGTCACCTCGACGTTGGGCTTGAGGACCTCGCCGATCGGCGCCGGGGGCCAGTAATTCAAGCCTGGTGTGGTCGTTTTGACGTACTTTCCAAACAGCAACTCCACGCCCAGCTCACCTGGCTGAACGCGGTAGAAACCGGTCGCCCCCCAAATCAACAACAGGACAAGCACCACCAGCGCGATCCCTTTGCCGCTACCGCCGCTGGGAATGAACCGCTTAAAGCGCTCCTGACTTTGCCGCAACATTTCTTCGATATTCGGGGGTTGAGGCGCCGATGGGCCGCCGCCACCGCCGCCGCCACTGCCCCATGGGCCGCCGCCGCCGCCGCCGCCACCACTGCCCCAAGGGCCACCTTTCGGGTTCCAGGCCATGCGGAAATCCGCTCCTTTTTCGTTAAACCAAACTGCCTTCTATTAAACCAAACAGCCCATCTCAGGGTCGGTCTGGGACCGGACGTTGAGGATGGATGTTGCCTTATCAAACCATATATGGAAGTGAAGTGCCTTATAGGCCAGGTTTGCGGGCCACGCAATGAAGCTGGCCCACCAACAAAGTGCGAATACACCCGTGGGGAGATCTTTAGGGATGGCAGAAGTTAACGAACAGCAGATCGTCGACGCCCTTCGCTGCGTCGTCGACAAGGAGCGCAATCAGGACATCGTCAGTCTCGGGATGATCCAGGGTTTGCGGATCAAGGACGGCCACGTGGCGTTTTCGCTCGAGGTGGATCCGGAGCGGGGGCCGCGCCTCGAGCCTCTGCGCGCGCAGGTGGAGAACATTGTTCACAAGATGCCCGGCGTGCTCACCGCGAGTGTCGTTCTGACCGCCGAACGCAAGCAGGCCCCGCCGCCGCCCGCCGCTCATAATCACGGGCCCGCGCCCGGCGGCCCACACGGCGGCGCTCAAGGCGCTCAGGGCGGCAGCCTGCTGCCCGACGTGCAGGCCATCGTCGCGGTGGCGTCGGGCAAGGGCGGCGTCGGAAAGTCGACCACGTCGGTCAATCTCGCACTGGCGTTGGCGGCGCAGGGCCGCAGGGTGGGGCTGTTGGACGCCGATATCTACGGTCCGTCGCTGCGCCGGCTGCTCGCCATCACCGGACAGCCCGTCTCCAGCGATGGGGCAAAACTGGATCCGATCGAGAAATACGGCATCAAGAGCATGTCCATGGCCTTTCTGGTGGAGGAGGAAACACCCATCGTCTGGCGCGGACCGATGGTGCAGGGCGCGCTCGAACAGATGATGCGCGACGTGGCCTGGGGGCCTTTGGATATCGTCATCGTGGACATGCCGCCCGGCACCGGCGATACCCAGCTGACCATGGCCCAGAAGGTGCCGCTGGCCGGCGCCGTCATCGTTTCGACGCCGCAGGACATCGCCCTGATCGATGCGCGTAAAGGCCTGAACATGTTCCGCAAGGTGGAGGTTCCGGTGCTCGGCCTGATCGAGAATATGAGCTATTTCTCGTGTCCCCATTGCGGCGAGCGAACGGAGATTTTCGGCCACGGCGGCGCCAAGCGCGAAGCCGAAAAGCTGGGCGTGGATTTCCTCGGCGAAATTCCGCTCGATACGGCCATTCGCCAGACCTCCGACGACGGCCAACCCATCGTCGCCACCGATCCCGAGGGCGATCACGCCAAGGCCTACCTGGCCATCGCCACGGCCGTGTGGAACAAGGTCCAGCAGACCACGGCGGACCAGGCAGCCGCGGCGCCCCGGATCGTGGTTCAGTAGGTGCAAGAATAATCGCGAGAGCCG
>CAKZLS010000085.1 GCA_937127205.1 uncultured Rhodospirillales bacterium | reverse complement strand
TCTGACGGTCAATAAAGTTGAATACATAGACCACGATCAGCACGCCGAGGGCGTGGACGGCCTGGGCCAGCTCCTGACGGCGCTGCGGAACCGTGGATTCGGTGGTGTAAAGGTTGAGTTGCGCCTGCGCCACTTCGAGGTCCGACGCCAGCTCCGCGGCCAGCCGGTCCTCCACCAGCTTGAGGGTTTTCTTCTGGCTCTCCACGTTGGCGAGCGCCGAGTCGATGCGGGCCTGGGCGGTGCGGACGTTGACGTAGGCGGTGGCGATTTCGGCGTACAGCGACACCAGGACGTCGCGATAGTCCTCGACGGTGGCCTGAAGACTGGCATCGGCCGACTCGACCGAGCGCGCGATCCGGCCCCAGACATCCACCTCCCACTCGGCGCTCAGCCCGGTGGAATAGAGCGTGCTGGTCCGGCGGCTGCCGACCACCGCGTCCGGCTGAACCTCATCGCTGACCCGGCTGGTGTCGATCTCACCGGTGCCGTCGAGAGCCGGCAACGCCTCGCCCGCCGCGAAACCGACGTTGGCCCGGGCCTGCAAAATGCGTGCGACGGCTTGTTTGGCCTCGAGGTTGCCGAGAGTGGACCGCTGAATGAGACTGTCGAGGATGGGATCGTTGAAGGTGGTCCACCAGGTCCTCAGGTCCGCCTCGCCCTCCTGCAAGCCCTTGGACAGGTCCTGATGCCAGGAATCGGGCATCTGTGTCTGCGGCGGTTCGTAGTCGGGGCCCACCGCGCAGGCTGCCAGCCAACCGGACACCAGCACCAGGGAGAGGACGGAGGACAAACGGCTGCCCCGGCGCCGCGGTGGCGTAGCCTGAAGTGTGGAATGGATCATGGTCGCGGATGTTCCCCTGTTTGCGAACCGGATCCGGAGGGGGCATAGGAACCGCCTCCGGGAAGCGACGGTCGCGGTATTCTTATTCGGGTCGACGCATCCGTGCAATTATAATCCCAGGCACGCAAATTGCGCGTCGGTTCCGGAACCCACCTCAAGCTCACATGGTCATCGATCACGGCGGTCAGCCGGTGGCGCGGCTCCAGCCCCGGCCTTCCATGCATGACCAATAGCTCCGACGATCCAGTTGCGACACGGACCGGCTGGCGATTGTTCCCCCTTCGAGGATCCGTTCGCGCTGTTTGGCCGATCGTGGGTTTGAATTGGTGACGAACCGCCGGCAGAATCCATCCGCGGACGCGAAGCTCGGCGCCTCGCCCTCGCCGCGCCAGGTCCAGCCGTCGCCCACAGGCTCCATGCTTTCCGGCAAAGTCGGCGTGACTTCGAACTGGTCGTCTTCAGAGGCGCAGGCCCCCAAGAAAAAAACCGCGATCACAGCGGTCAGTGATAGGCATCTCATTCGTCCACGCATCAATACTCTCCCTGGTACCGGTTGCCCTATCATGGTCAGCCTTGCCGCACTTGTGAAGATGCAATGGACCACGGCGGCGGGCAATGAATTTATCGGAGCCGGGCTCCAGTTTGCGGCGATTGCGAGCGCTTAAGGCCACGTTCACTACCGTTGCAAGATATGTTCTTTGTCAATGACTTGTCCAGACCCAGGCTGTGTAATGGACCAAATCCATAGCGGCCGCGCCGACCGGAAAAGGTCATCGGCCAAACAGAGTTGACGTTTACGTAAACGTTAACTACGCTGGGACATCATTGAAAAGCGGTCGAATCAGCCAGCCATGCCTCCTTTCGCGCCTTCGGATCCCCAGTTCGAACATCGTGTCCGCGACAGCTTCACGCGCCAGGGAATCATGAGCCACATCGGTGCGGAGATCACCGCCGTTGCGGCGGGCGCGTGCGAGATCCGCTTGCCTTATGGTGATCATGTATCGCAGCAGCATGGCTTTTTTCATGGCGGGATCGTCGCGACCATCGCCGATTCGGCCGCCGGTTACGCAGGGTTTTCACTGATGCCGTTGGGTGCCGGAGTGCTGACCGTGGAGTTCAAGATCAACCTGGTGGCGCCCGCCGACGGCGATCTACTGGTGGCGCGCGGGTCCGTCGTCCGTCCCGGCCGTACGCTTACGGTCACACGCGCCGAGGTGGCGGTTCGCAAGGATGGCCAAGAGCGGGCGTGCGCCATCCTGCAGCAAACGCTGATGATGATCACCGGACGGCAAGGGGTGATCGGATAGGATACGCTGTATGGCCCGGCGAGCAGGCACAGTGGATGCTTGTGAGTGGCGGTGGCCGGGGTATAGTCGAAACAAAAGGATTCCGGGGAGGAACGAATGACCGCAAACGACTATCCGTCGCTGAGCTTCGATCTCGGCGATACCGCCAACATGCTGCGCGAGACCGTGCGCGGCTTCGCCGAGCATGAGATCGCGCCCCGGGCGGCGGATATCGATGCCGCCAATGTGTTCCCCGCCGACTTGTGGGCCAAGATGGGCGATCTCGGCCTGCTTGGCATCACCGTCGAAGAAGAGTACGGCGGCGTCGGCATGGGATACGTGGAGCACGTGGTGGCGATGGAGGAAATCAGCCGCGCCTCGGCGTCGGTGGGGTTGAGCTACGGCGCCCATTCCAACCTCTGTGTCAACCAAATCCGCAGGAACGGCACCGGAGAGCAGAAGCACACCTATCTTCCCAAGCTGATCAGCGGCGAGCACGTGGGCGCGCTCGCCATGAGCGAGGCCGGCGCCGGATCCGATGTCGTGGGCATGCGGCTTCGGGCAACCAAGAACGGCGATCGCTACGTGCTGAACGGTACCAAGATGTGGATTACCAACGGGCCCGAGGCCGATGTGCTCGTGGTCTACGGCAAGACCGATCCGGACGCCGGGCCGCGCGGCATCACCGCGTTCTTGATCGAAAAGGGGTTCAAGGGATTTACCACCGCGCAGAAGCTTGACAAGCTCGGCATGCGCGGCTCCAACACCTGCGAGCTGGTGTTCGAGGATTGCGAGGTGCCCGAGGAGAATGTGCTGGGCGGCGAGGGCCGGGGCGCCAATGTCTTGATGAGCGGCCTCGACTATGAGCGCCTGGTGCTTTCGGCCGGACCCATCGGCATCATGCAGGCGTGCATGGACATCGTCGTGCCGTACCTCCATGAACGCAGCCAGTTCGGCGAGCCCATCGGCGCGTTCCAGTTGATGCAGGCGAAGCTGGCCGACATGTACACCACCTTGAACGCATGCAAGGCGTATGTGTATGCGGTGGCGCGGGCATGCGACCGTGGCGAAACCACCCGCAAGGACGCGGCGGGTGCCATTCTGTACGCCTCCGAACGGGCCACCTGGATGGCCCTGGAGGCCATTCAGTGTCTCGGCGGCAACGGCTATATCAACGAATACGCCACCGGTCGGTTGCTGCGCGACGCCAAACTCTACGAGATCGGCGCGGGAACCAGCGAAATCCGCCGTTGGCTCATCGGCCGCGAACTGTTCGAACAGACGGCCTGAACCAAATTGCTCAGAGGAAAAGAGGGAAACGATATGCCGACATGTTTGATCACCGGGGCCAACCGGGGTCTCGGCCTGGAATTCGCCAAGCAGTATGCTGCCGACGGCTGGAAGGTGATTGCCACCTGTCGCAAACCGGACGCGGCCGCGGAATTGAACGCCCTTGAGGGTGACATCCAGGTCCACGCCCTCGACGTCACCGACTTCGCGGAAATCGAAGCGTTGGGAAAAAAGCTGACCGGCGAAGCGATCGACCTGCTGCTCAAGAACGCAGGCGTATACGGACCGAGGGTGGTGACCCATGACGCGGTCGACTATGCCGCGTGGACGGACGTCTTGCGGGCCAATGCCATGGCGCCACTGAAGATGTCCGCCGTGTTCGAGCCGCATGTGGCGGCCGGCAAGCTGCGCCGGATGG
>CAKZLS010000084.1 GCA_937127205.1 uncultured Rhodospirillales bacterium | reverse complement strand
TTGAAACCCCCCCCGCCACCGCGCCTGCCCTAACATTCGGCAGCGACGGCAAACCCGCGATCCTGGGCGTTAGCGAAATGACGGTTCATGGATTTTCCAATGGCGCCGCCGACCTGGAAGACACCGATCTCGACGGCGACGGCAATCTGGACGTCGAGCGGGTGTCACTGGACTTCGGCACGGTTGGGAAAGACGACGGAATAACGCAGTTCGGCAGCGACTTTGTACCCGGTTTCGTGCGCGAGAATGGGGCTACTTACGGTAACTTCACCGGCGTTTCCGTATCGCCCCGCGGCGAAATGGTCGCTCAATTCGACAACGGCGCACAGCGGATCATCTATCAGCTTCCCGTGGCGACCTTCACCAATCCCAACGGCCTCGGGGGAGAATCCGGGAATGTTTGGAACGCAACGCAGTCTTCCGGCGATCCGATGCTTCGCGTCGGCAACACCGGTCCGGCCGGAGCCATCGATCAGTTCTCGCTTGAGCAATCGACGGCGGACATCGGTGAAGAATTCACCGACATGATCGTCGTCCAGAGAGCCTATTCGGCGGCGACGAAGATCATCAGCACCGCCGACGAGATGCTCGAGGAACTGGTGCGGATCAAGCGATAACGGTAAATATACGACCCCGTAGGCCGGCCGGCTCGAAGGCATGAAATCCCTTATGCCCGAAAGCCGGCCGAACCAACGTCAAAAACGCCCTGCCAGGCCTTCAGTGGAGTCACGGTGCAACCGGCGGTCCTGGATCGCCGCGCTTCGCTCGCGAAGACGATCGGGGTGTTGGTGAGATCGCTCGCACCACGTCGTCACTGCGAGGAGCGCAGCGACGCGGCAGTCCAGAAATGAACAAAGGGGACGCTACCCGGAACAAAGGGGACGCTACACCTGTTTGCGGTCTCGTACATCAACCGGCATGCCATAGCCGATCATCTTCAGCAAAATTCTTGCCCCGGTCCACCATCACGCACCCTTCATGGCCGGCTCGAACGCCGGTAGGCAAAAACTGCCCACTCCTTAACCTGTTGTTCATTCAGCATCTCTACGGTTCCTCTTCGTAGACGAATAGCCGTCGACGCCCCTCAAGGACCGGCACGAAGAGACAGGCATGCTATCCATTCTCCAAGTTTTGCGTAATCTCGGCACGAAGCGGCTTACCATCATCGCTGCGGTGATGGTTTGCGTCATCGGCTTCTTCGTCTGGGTTTTCGCCGAAATGGCCAAACCCCAGTACGGCCTCCTCTACGGCGACCTGGATACCAGCGACTCGGCCCGAATGGTCGAAGAGCTGGAAAGCAAGGGCATCCCGTTTGACATCGGGCCCGGCGGCGGCTCTATCTACGTTCCGAAGGATCGTGTTCTGCGGACCCGCATGGCCATGGCGGAACAGGGCCTGCCCTCCGGCGGGTCCATCGGCTACGAAATTTTCGACAACAGCGATTCGCTCGGAACCACCAACTTCAGCCAGAACGTCAACCTGGTGCGGGCGCTTGAAGGCGAGCTGGCGCGCACGATCCGCACCATCGACACGATCAAGAATGCGCGCGTTCATCTGGTCCTGCCAAAACGCGAACTGTTCACCCGCAACCGTCAGGAACCGAGCGCATCGGTCCTGCTTCAGGTGAGAGGGGCGAGCAGTCCGACACGGGGACAAGTGGCGGCGGTTCAACGTCTGGTTGCCTCGGCCATCCCGGATCTTAATCCCCGCCGCGTCTCCATCGTCGACGATACGGGGACTTTGCTCACGTCGGATTCCGAAGAAGACGATGCCACCGCCCTTGCAAGCAGCCAAGCGGACGAACGCAGACAGAAATTCGAGAGGGATTTGGCGCGCACGGTCGAGCGCCTTCTCGTCAAGACCGTTGGCGTGGGCAAGGTCAGAACCGAAGTGTTCGCGGACATGGACTTCGACCGGATCAACACCAGCGAGGAAGTGTTCGACCCGGACGGCCAAGTGGTGCGTTCGACCCAAGCGGTCGAGCAGTCGGGAAGCAATCACGAAGGTACCGGAGGCTTGCCCGTGAGTGTGGGCACCAACCTCCCCGATCCGAACTTCGGGATGTCCGAGCCGGGCGGCAGCTCCGCTTCGGAGAACCGGACCGAGGAAACCGTCAACTACGAGATCTCGAAGAAGGTCATCAATCACGTCCGCGAAACCGGCGAAGTCAATCGGCTGTCTGTCGCTGTCCTCGTGGACGGCACTTACTCCGTCGGCGAAGACGGCATCAAGACCTATCAGCCGCGGTCCCAGGACGAGCTGGATCTGTTGGCCACCCTGGTGCGCGGCGCGATCGGCTTCAACTCCGAACGTGGCGACTCCGTGGAAGTGATCAACATGCGCTTCGCCGACATGGATATGCCGGAAGCCGAAGATATGGGTATCTTTCTCGGTCTCGACAAAGAAGACCTGTTCCGCATCAGCCAATACCTGGTGGTGTTTATCCTCGCCGTGCTGATCCTGTTTATGGTGGTACGGCCGCTGGTGAAAAACGCCGCCGAGGCGATCCCGGTCGCGGCCGCTAACATCAACAACGGCCTATTGCCGGAAGGCCCTTCTCACCCCGCCCTAGCCCCGCCGCAACCCGACAGCGCGGATCCCCAGGCTGGTTATCTGCCGGCAAGCACCGGTTCCCAGGACGGACAGATCGATGTCAATCAGGTGGAGGGCGCGGTGAATACGTCGGCAGTCAAGCGGGTCGGCGAAATTGTCGAAAAGCATCCGGACGAGGCACTGACCATCGTTCGCGGTTGGCTTCACGCAGATCAGTAAGAAGAACGAACCCATGCCACAGAAGAACAACAGCTACGACGCCCTCAGCGGTCCGGAAAAAGCAGCCGTTTTCCTGTTCGCCCTCGGAGAGGATCAGGCGGGCGCGCTTTTCAAGCTGATGGACGACGACGAAATTCGCGTGCTGTCGCAGAAAATGGCCCACCTTGGATCGGTCGGCTCCGACGTAATCGAGGCTCTGTTCGTGGAATTTGCCGAGCAGGTCTCCAGCGCGGGATCCTTGGTCGGAACCGTCGACAGCACCGAGCGCCTTCTCGGCAAGATGCTCGATAAGGATCGGGCTCAGGAAATCATGGACGAGATCCGCGGTCCCTCCGGACGCACGATCTGGGAAAAGCTCAGCAACGTCAACGAAACCGTGCTCGCCAATTTCCTCAAGAACGAATACCCGCAAACGGTCGCCGTCGTACTGTCGCGGATCAAGACCGCCCACGCCGCCCGCGTACTTGGCCAGCTGCCCGAGAATTTCGCTCTGGAAGTGGTTATGCGGATGTTGCGGATGGAAGGCGTGCAGCAAGACGTTCTTCAGCACGTGGAAAAAACCTTGAAATCGGAATTCATGAGCAACCTGTCGCGGACTACGAGACGCGACACTCATGAAATCATGGCCGACATCTTCAATAGCCTCGATCGCAAGACCGAGAGCCAGTTCATGGCCGCCCTCGAAGAGCGAAACATTGATTCGGCGGAGCGGATCCGTCAGCTCATGTTTACCTTCGACGATCTTCTTCGGGTCGATGCCGCCGGCATCCAAGCGATTATGCGCCTTGTTCCTAAGGAACAGTTGGCCCTTGGGCTCAAGGGCGCCTCGCAAGAGGTCAAGGCTCTGTTTTTCGAGAACCTGTCCGAGCGCGCCGGCAAAATGATGCGCGAAGACATGGAAGCCATGGGACCGGTACGGCTCCGCGATGTGGACGAAGCGCAAGCGGCCATCGTTACCGCCGCCAAGACACTGGCGGACTCGGGCGAGATCGTGATCGCCGGAGACGATGGCGACGGCCCTGAAGAAATGGTCGAGTAGGAGCACGGAGCCGACCATGAACACCGCACAGAAATTTCTGTTCACCCGCGACTTCGACCCGGACATGGTGGTCAACAGCACCAAGGGCCCGAACGGCCAGCCGCGAAAGAGCAAACGCTCCGAGACACGCCCGGAGACGGTTATTACCGACGAGGATCTGGCCCGTGTTCGCGCCGAAGGCGTTGCCGAAGGACATGCAACCGCATCGCGTGAAGCGGCTCAATCCATGGAACTGCGTCTGACCGAAGCGTTCGAAACCGTCGGTGAACGGCTCGGCCAGGTGATCTCGAGCACCGAGGCGGCCCACGCGGCGGCCGCACGGGAGGCCAATATCATAGCGGTCGCCATCGCACGCAGGATGGTTCCGGAGCTCTACCAGCGAAACGCCGCGGCCGAGATCGAACACACGGTGGCGAGCGTCCTGTCACAGGTGTTGGAAACCAACGCGCTGACCGTGCACACGTCGGAAACCCTGACCGAACCGCTGCGCGAACGAATCACGGCGATGGCCGAAGCGCGGGGGGTCTGCGAGCGCGTGAAGATTGCGGCCGATCCATTGCTTGCCGAAGGCGATTGCAGGATCGAATGGCCCGGCGGCGGCGCCGAGCGCAACAGTGCCGCCCTGTGGACCGAGATCGAGGCGATCGTAGAGCAGAACCTGGGCTTCGTCCCGGCGCTGATCGGCGAGAAACAAGAATGCGCCGAGATTTCCGGCAAAGTTCCGAACGACGTTAACGAGGAAAACACCACTCCCGTGCTGGAATGCGCCACGAACGCGTCCTCCGCGGATACCAAGGTTGGAGACACCCATGGCTGAAGACGAAAATCTGGAATTGCAGCAGTTGGACGAGACCGCCGAGCCGCAATCGGCACCGGACACCGGGGACGCACCTGACGCGCCGGCGAGTGAAAGCCGCAAACCTCAGGATCTGGAAGCGGTCTACGACATCCCGGTGCAAGTGTCGGCGGTACTCGGCAAAACCACCATGGAAGTCAACCAGTTGATGAAACTGGGACGCGGCGCCGTGGTCGAACTCGACCGCAAGGTGGGCGAGGCCATCGATGTTTATGTCAACAACCGTCTCGTGGCACGCGGCGAAGTGGTGGTGGTCGAGGATCGCCTCGGCGTCACCATGACCGAAATTATAAAAAGCGACCGGATTCAGGGCTAACCGACCGTGAATACCAAAACCCTCTCCGCGGATATCCGCTCTCGCATGGCGCCATCGAGCCTGGCACTGGACTTGGCCTCGGTCATTGGATTGGTTTGCGGGTTCGGACTCCTGATCGCGGCCATCATTCTTGGTGGCTCGCCCGGATCGTTCTTCAACATTCCCTCCATCCTGCTCGTCCTTGGCGGAACGTTTTCCGTGGTCACCGTCTGCTTCTCGCTGGCCGAGGTTGGCAACACCTTCAAGGTTGTCGCGAAAGCGATGCTGCCGAGTGTGCGCGAGCCGCAGGAGGCGGCCGACCAGGTACTCCGGATCGCAGAGATGGCAAGACGGAACGGCGTGCTTTCGCTTCAAAACATTCAACGGGATCTGACCTCCGAGCCATTCTTGCACAAGTGCATATCGATGGTGATCGACGGAGACGACGCGGAGGAAGTGGAAGCGGTCATGCGGCGCGACCTCCAGGCCACGACCCAGCGCCACGGCCGCAGCGCGGATGTGCTGCGCAAGGCCGCCGAGTTCGCGCCCGCCATGGGCCTGATCGGTACCCTGGTGGGATTGGTGCAGATGCTGGGCACGCTGGACGATCCCGGTTCCATCGGCCCGAGTATGGCGGTGGCGCTCCTGACGACGTTCTACGGCGCGGTCCTCGCCAACATGGTGTTTTCGCCGCTGGCGGCGAAGCTCGAGCGCAATTCGGTTGACGAAACATTGGTCGGCCTCGTCTACGTAATGGCCGCCGTCTCCATTGTCCGTCAGGAAAATCCGCGCCGTTTGGAAATGCTGATTAACAGTGTCCTGCCGCCGTCGAGGCGGGTGCGATACTTCGATTGATGATGCCGTCTGGGAGATAAGAACATGCGTTTGCTCATTACAGGTACTCTTGCGGGACAGGTGGGCGCCGCCAGCCGAATTGCGGTAGAGCGCGGTGCCAAGGTGGTCCAGGCGGACGACATCGCCACCGCGCTGCGGATCCTTCGCTCCGGAAAGGGCGCGGACTTGGTGCTGGCCGATGTCAAACTGGACGTGGCCAGCCTGATTCAAAACCTCGAACAGGAACGCATCGCCATTCCGGTCATCGCCTGCGGGGTCGGCAACGACACCCGCGCGGCGGTCTCGGCGATCAAAGCCGGCGCCAAGGAATATCTGCCGCTGCCGCCCAACGCCGAGCTGATGGCCGCGGTGCTGGCCGCCATCACCGAGGAAAACCACGCCATCATCCACGCCGATCCGCGCATGGCCCAGGTTTTGGCGCTGGCCGACAAGGTCGCGTGCAGCGATGCCAGCGCCCTGGTCATCGGCCCGTCCGGTACCGGCAAGGAGCTGATGGCGCGCTATCTCCATGCCAAGAGCCGCCGCTCCGACGCGCGGTTCGTCGCCGTGAACTGCGCGGCCATCCCGGAAGCCCTTCTGGAATCGGAGCTGTTCGGTCACGAGAAGGGAGCGTTCACCGGTGCGGTGGCGCGACGGATCGGCCGCTTCGAAGAAGCCGACGGCGGAACCCTGCTGCTCGACGAAATCAGCGAAATGGACCCGCGGCTCCAGGCCAAGCTGCTGCGCGCGCTACAGGAACGCGAGATCGACCGGGTCGGCAGCACCAAGC
The DNA here is from genome assembly GCA_937127205.1 of uncultured Rhodospirillales bacterium. Taxonomy (GTDB): domain Bacteria; phylum Pseudomonadota; class Alphaproteobacteria; order Rhodospirillales; family Defluviicoccaceae; genus CAKZLS01. The sequence goes on along the minus strand of CAKZLS010000084.1, from coordinate 587 downwards.
CGGTCAGGGTCGATGTCCGCATTATCGCCACCTCGAATCGCAACATGGAAAAGGCGGTGGCCGCCGGAGAGTTCCGCGAAGATCTTTACTTCCGGCTGAACGTTGTAACACTGCAGATCCCATCGCTCAGTGAACGACCGAAGGACATCGAAGTTCTGGCCGAGCACTTTATCCAGCATTACGCCCGCGCCAATGGCGTCGACGCGCTGCCGCTGTCCACCGAGGCCAGCCGGATGCTGGCGGGCCATCCGTGGCCCGGCAATGTCCGTGAGCTGGAAAACACCATGCACCGGGCCGTTCTCTTGGCCCAGGGCACCCAGATCGGACCCGATGCCATTCTGCTCGGTGGCGCGACGCCGGCTCCCCGCGGCACCGCCGGCGTCGACCCTGCCCTCGTCGGCCGTACCGTCGCCGATGTGGAGCGCCAGCTGATCATCGACACCCTGTCGCACTGCGTGGGCAACCGCACCCATGCGGCCAATGTGCTCGGCATTTCCATCCGCACGCTCCGCAACAAGCTCAAGCAGTACACGGGCGAAGGTTTCTCCGTGCCGATGCCGGGCGACGGCGAGCGGTCGGTGGCCTAG
>CAKZLS010000083.1 GCA_937127205.1 uncultured Rhodospirillales bacterium | reverse complement strand
TGCCAAAGACCTGAAACCTGGGATGAACATCGAGATTGAATTCAATGACGGCGCTGTCCCCGCCACGGTGGACGGTGCGGTTCCGGCCGCGAAACCACGCCGACGAACTTCGAAACCGCCGGATGGCGCCCAGGGCAGCCTGCTCTAAATTATAAATTTTTCGAGCAAGTAAATCCGACCGAGTGATCGTACTCGTTCGGATATTGCTCTATCGGCGGCCGAACAGCCGTTCGATATCGCCGAGTTTCAGCTCCACATAGGTGGGCCGGCCGTGGCCGCATTGTCCGGAATGCGGGGTGCGCTCCATCTCGCGGAGCAGCGCGTTCATTTCCGCGACGTTGAGCGGACGGCCGGCGCGCACGCTGCCATGGCAGGCCATGGTGGAGCACACATGGTTCAACTGGTCCTTGAGCGCCAGCGCCTCTTCCATCTCGCCGAGATCGTCGGCGAGATCCCGCACCAGCCCCTGAGCATCGACAATGCCGAGCAGGGCCGGAACCTCGCGGACCACGACTGCCCCCTCGCCGAACGGCTCGATCAACAGGCCCAGCGCGGCCAATTCGTCGGCGCGCGCAAGAATGCGTTCGGCGGCCGGCCCGTCCAGGTCCACCACCTCGGGGATCAACAGCCCCTGTCGGGATACCCCGCCCTTGTCGAGCGCCTGCGTGATGCGCTCGTAGACCAGCCGTTCGTGGGCCGCGTGCTGGTCGACGATGACGATCCCGTCGGCGGACTGGGCAACGATATAAGTGAGATGAACCTGCGCCCGCGCCGTGCCCAGCGGCAATTCGAGACCCGGTTCTTCGTGTGCCCCGGGACCTTCGGCCGGAGAGCCTTGGCTCGCCACCGGATCGGCCATGGACGCCGGAAAATCGAACGGCCGCGGCGCCTCGGCCATCCCTGTCCGTGCCAAGTGTTCGTTGAACGCCGGAAAATGTCTGCCGGCATGGGCGATAGAGGCGGACCCGCCAGGATAGGTCGGGGGTGACATGCCAGACGACATTCCGGGGCGCATGGCGTCGAGGGCGGTATTGGACGCGGTGGTGGCGGTGCGAAACCCGGCGTCGGCGAGCGCGCGCTTGAGCGCACCCACCACCAACCCCCGCACCAACGCGGCATCGCGAAACCGGACCTCGGTCTTCATCGGGTGCACATTGACGTCCAGGTCGTCGGTGGGCACGTCGAGAAACACCGCCACCATGGCATGGCGGTCGGACGCGATCAGGCCGTGATAGGCCGCCCGGACGGTGCCGTACAACAGCCGGTCGCGCACCGGACGGCCATTCACGAACAGGAATTGCATAGATGAATTGCGGCGGTTGAGGGTCGGCAGGCCGATATGTCCCGACAGCCGCACGTCTTCGCGCTCCGCTTCCACGGCGACCGAGCTATCCTGAAACTCACGGCCGAGAATGGCGCCCAGGCGGGAAAGACGAGCGTCTTCCCGTTCGCTGGTGACGGCTGGCAGTTTCAGCTTCGTCTTGACGCCGTCGCCGAGGGAAAAGGCCACGTGGGGATGGGCCATGGCGAGGCGGGTGACGGCCTCGGTGGCGTGGGTTGTTTCGGTGGAGACCGCCTTGAGGAATTTAAGCCGCGCTGGGGTGGCGAAGAACAGATCGCGCACTTCGACGCAGGTCCCGGGCGAATGGGCAGCGGGTTGCAGCGTGGGTTCCTGGCCGCCCTCGATGGCGATGCTCCACGCCGTATCGGTGTTCCGGGGCCGGCTGGTGATGGTCAGCCGCGACACCGCCGCGATGGACGGCAGCGCCTCGCCGCGAAAACCGAGCGTATGAATGCGGGTCAGGTCGTCATCGGGCAGCTTGGAGGTGGCGTGGCGCTGCACAGCCAGCGCCAGCTCGTCGGCGGTCATCCCGGCGCCGTCGTCGGTCACCGAAATCAGCGTGCGGCCGCCTTCGCGAATGATCACGTCGATCCGCGTGGCGCCCGCGTCGAGGCTGTTCTCCACCAGCTCCTTGACCGCCGATGCCGGACGCTCGATCACCTCACCAGCGGCGATGCGGTTGACAACGGTGCTGGTGAGGAGACGGATGCTCATGGGATTTTTGCTTAGTTGACCGTTTTCAATTCCTTGTAGGTATTGATCAGGCCGTTGGTGGAAGCGTCGTGGCTGGATACCTCGCCGCTTTCCTCAAGTTCGGGCAGGATCGCCTTGGCCAGCTGCTTGCCCAGTTCCACGCCCCACTGATCGAACGAGTTGATCCCCCAGATCACCCCCTGGACGAAGATCTTGTGCTCGTAGAGCGCGATCAGCATGCCGAGGGTGAATGGATCGAACCGGCGCACCAGAATGGAGTTGGTCGGCCGGTTGCCATCGAAAACCTTGTGCGGGACGAGCGCGTCCAAGTCGGCTCCGGAAAGGCCCTGGGCCTCCAGTTCCGCGCGAACCTGCGCCTCCGGTTTGCCGGTCATCAGCGCTTCGGTTTGGGCGAAGAAGTTGGACAGCAGGATCGGATGGTGGTTGCCGATGTTGTTGTGGCTCCGCGCCGGGGCAATAAAGTCGCACGGGATCAGACGGGTGCTTTGATGCACCAGCTGATAGAACGAATGCTGGCCGTTGGTGCCCGGTTCGCCGAACAGAATGGGGCCGGTGGGATAGTCCACGCGCTTGCCGTCTCGCTTCACGTATTTGCCGTTGCTCTCCATGTCGGCCTGCTGGAGGTAGGCGGGAAGTCGGTGCAGGTACTGGTCGTAGGGCAGCACCGCATAGGTGTCGGCGCCGAGGAAATCGGTGTTCCATATGCCGATCAACGCCAGGGTGACGGGCATGTTGGCATCCAGGGGCGCGGTGCGGAAATGATCGTCCATGGCCCGCCCGCCGGCGAGCAGTTCCTCGAACCGGTCCATGCCGATGGCCACCGCGATGGGCAGCCCGATGGCCGACCACAGCGAGAACCGGCCGCCGACCCAATCCCAGAATTCGAACATGTTGGCGGAGTCGATGCCGAATTCGGTCACTGCCTCGGTGTTGGTGGAGAGCGCGACAAAATGCTTGGCCACGGCCTCCTTGCCGAGCGCGTCGATCAGCCAGGTGCGCGCGCTGGTGGCGTTGGTCAGCGTCTCCTGGGTGGTGAAGGTCTTTGACGCGACGATGAACAGCGAGGTCTCCGGATCCAGCGGTTTGAGCGTTTCGGCGATGTGGGTGCCGTCCACGTTGGAGACGAAATGCACGTTCAAGCCCGGTTGGTGGTAGGGCTTCAGCGCTTCGCTGACCATCACCGGCCCGAGGTCCGAACCGCCGATCCCCACATTGACCACGTCGGTGATGCGCTTTCCGGTGGCCCCGGTCCAGGCGCCGCTGCGAACGGCATCGGAGAACTCCCGCATCTGAGCCAGGACACGCGCCACGTCGGGCATTACGTCCTTGCCGTCCACCTCGATGGGCCGGCTGGGTTCGTTGCGGAGCGCCACATGGAGCACGGAGCGGCCTTCGGTGTTGTTGACCGTCTGGCCGGAGAACATCTTCTCGCGCCATCCCTTGACGCCGGCTTCCTTGGCGAGATCGACCAACAGGTCCACGGTCTCGGGCGTGATCCGGTTCTTGGAGTAGTCCAGAAGCATGTCGCCCGTGCGGATGGTGAACTTGTCAAAGCGATCTGGATCGTCGGCAAACAGGTCGCGCATGTGCAGGTGTTTTGTGGCGGCGTGATGGTTTTCGAGTGCTTTCCACGCGCTGGTGCTTTTTATGGATGGCATGATGTGGTCCCTTGGCTCCCCTTTGAATGGCTTTTGCGGCCTGATTTGCCGACCTTATCAAACCCCGAGAGTGCGGGCCACACCACGAACACCATGACGCGGGAAAAAAAGCATGTCCGGCGGCAATCACCGAAACCGGAGTGTCTGTCCGGGGTGGGAATTGGTTGATGGCAGGGAGCCTCGGGACTTGCCGGAAAAGAAGGCCGCGTGGCAGCCTGCCCCACCCTCATTCGGGGGTCATCCCAGGGAAAAATGGCACCTAACAACAAATCGCCGCGACAGTAGACGAGAAAAGCGTAAACCAGACCTACACTCCAAATCGAACAATCTTTGAGTACGTGTCGACAGATCAGGGAACCGGTTAATGGCAGCGAAGTCTGGTCAACACACGATGTGGTCGGGCGCCGGGTTGGTGATCGCCAACATGATTGGGGGCGGCGTCCTTCTCAGCACCGGATTCATGGCCCAGGACATGTCTTCCGGTCCGATCATGCTGGCGTGGGTCATTGGCGCGGTCATCGCCGGTCTCGGCGTCGTGTCCTATGCCGGGCTGGTTTCGGTAATCGGCGAGTCGGGCGGCGAATATCGGTTCCTGTCGGACCTTTTTCATCCCTTTCTTGGCTATTTGGCCGGGTGGGGATCGCTGATCCTAGGCTTTTCCGCGGCGATCGCGGTCGACGCCTATGCCATCGGCAGCTTTTCCAATACGCTCGTGGACGGACCCGATCCGCGCATGCTGGGCGCCCTCGTCATCGCCCTGTTCGTTGTCATGCACGCGTTAAATGCGAGCTTGTCCCATCGCAGTCAGAACCTCCTGGTCGTGGTAAAACTGGCATTCTTTATCATTTTCGTGGCGTTGGGCCTTGCTCTCGGCAGCCACGGTTTGCCCGAATGGACGCCACCCAACGCGGAGGAAGGGTTTCCCTGGGGTAAGATAATCGAGAACCAGTACTGGATCGCGTTTGCCTTCAGCGGCTGGAACGCCGCGGTTTATACCGCTAAGGAGTTCAAGCGACCGCAGCGCGATGTGGCTTTGGCGATGGCGATCGGTCTGACGTGCGTGTCGGTTCTCTATCTGCTCGTCAATTGGATCTTCGTTGTCAATCTGACGCCCGAGCAGGCAGCCGGTGTGTTCACCTATGAGGAAAGCCGCGTCACCCTCGCCCACCTGATTGCGTCCGACGTGTTCGGGAACCTCGGCGGTCAGATCGTCTCGGTGTTCATCATCTGGGCATTCCTCTCCGCGATCAGCGCGATGAT
>CAKZLS010000082.1 GCA_937127205.1 uncultured Rhodospirillales bacterium | reverse complement strand
CCGGAAACCCCGAAACGCCGTCACAAGGGGTCATTACTAGCGACCGTTGGTATAATATAAACGGGAACCCCGTCATCACACGGTTTTCTTTTTCTGCGGGCGCTCAAACATGTGATGCGGAGTTTAATCATCGGTCGCTAAAGGAATAATGAACGGATCGCCAACGGCGGCAAGGACGGCCTCAGGGCAATCGCTGGTGCAAGCGGGGTATGCACCCTTAAGACGGCGAAAATCTACTGTGCATGGGGTTGATATCGACTTTTTGCTTTATACCCCCCCCCTTTCCCCGCCTTCGTCAATCAATGGCTTTGAGTCTGTATATCAGCTCCAGGGCGTCGCGGGGCGTCAGGTTGTCCGCGTCAACGCCTGACAGCATTTGCTCGATAGGGGAAGGCGGAGCGGGCGCCAGGGGCCTGTCTTGCACCGCCGCGAACAAGGGCAGGTCTTCGGCGAGGTGAGTTACCGCCGAGGATTGCTCTCCGTTTTCCAGGGTTTCCAGCACCTGTTCGGCCCGCTCGATCACCGCCGGCGGTAGTCCGGCCAATTGGCCCACGTGGATGCCATAGGAGCGATCGGCGGCACCCGGCGCGACTTCGTGCAAGAACACCACATCGCCCTGCCATTCCTTGACCCGCATGGTGTAGCACGCCAGGTTTGTCAGCTTTGACGCCAACGCGGTGAGTTCGTGATAGTGGGTTGCGAATAGGGCGCGGCATCGGTTGACCGCGTGCAGGTGCTCGATCACCGCCCAGGCGATGGACAGTCCGTCGAAGGTCGCGGTCCCCCTGCCGATTTCATCCAGGATCACCAGGGACCGCTCCCCGGCTTGGTTTAATATGGTGGCGGTCTCGACCATCTCCACCATGAACGTGGAGCGGCCGCGGGCAAGATCGTCGGCGGCCCCGACCCGGGAGAACAGCCGATCGACGACGCCGAGACGGGCCGCCTCGGCGGGAACATAGGAACCGATCTGAGCGAGGATGGCGATCAACGCATTCTGTCTAAGGAAAGTACTTTTGCCTGCCATATTGGGGCCGGTCAGCAGCCAAAGGCTTTGCCCGTCGGCGAGATTGCATTCGTTGGCCACGAAAGTGCCTTGCTGTCCGGCCGCGAGCATCGCCTCCACCACCGGATGGCGGCCACCCTGGATACGGAACCCGAGGCCATCGTCCACCGCCGGGCGATTGTATCGGGCATCCACCGCCAACGCCGCCAGGGCGGCGACCACGTCGATGGTCGCCAGCGAACGGGCCGTGCGGCCGATCGGATCGGCCCGGCCGACGATCTCGCTCGACAAGGTATCGAACAGGGTCAATTCCAGCGTCAGCGCCCGGTCCGCGGCGCGTCCGATGCGGCCCTCCAGGTCGTTGAGCTCCACGGACGTGTAGCGAACGGCATTGGCCATGGTTTGGCGATGGATGAACGGACCGTCGGCTCCTGCCGGCATGTTGTCCGCCTGCTTGGCCGACACTTCCACGAAGTAGCCGAGCACGTTGTTGTGGCGGATCTTGAGCCCTTGCACGCCGGTTTCGCTCACGTAGCGCGTCTGCAGGGCGGCAATCAGGCGGCGGCTCTCATCCCGAAGCTGGCGCAACTCATCGAGTTCGGGCAGGTATCCCGGCGCGATGAAACCGCCGTCTCGCGCGTTGACCGGCAGCTCATCGGCCAGCGCCCGGCGCAAGTGATCCACCAGCGCATCATGATCGCCAAGCAGAGACATGCAACGCTCGATGCCATCGGGCAGGCCGGGAAGGCCCTCTGGATGAAGGATGGCACGCAACTCGGAGGCGAGCTCCAAGCCATCGCGCACGGAGGCCAGATCGCGCGGACCGCCGCGTCCAAGGCTGATCCGCGACAGCGCCCGCTCCAAATCCGGACAGCGTTTCGATAACGCGCGAACGTCCTGGCGCTGGCGCTCTCCGTCGACGAAAAATTGCACCATGTCGAGGCGACGGAGGATGGCCTCCACATCGGTGAGCGGCGCCGCCAGCCACGCGGCGAGCAGCCGTGCACCAGAGGCCGTAACCGTCTTGTCGATAATGCTGAGCACGCTGCCCTTGCGTTCTCCCGAGAGTGTCCGCATGAGTTCCAGATTGCGCCGCGTGGCTGCGTCGATTTCCATGACCGCGCCCTTGTCCAGGCGCCGCATCCGCGAGATCCGCGGGACCCGGCCCTTCTGGGTCAGCGCGATGTAATCCACCAGCGCCCCAGCCGCCGACACTTCGCCCGCACTGAACGCCCCGAAGGCATCCACCGTCTCAACCCCGAACAGCGTCTCGAGCCGCTTGCGGCCGTTCACCCCATCGAAACGGCTGGCCGGGAGCGGTGACAGGCACTCGCGCCAATCGCCGAAGGTTTCGAACAGGTCCGGCTTTTGCAAAAGCGTATCCGGAACCAGCAACTCCCCCGGCTCGAGACGGGACAACGCCGCTCCGAGGTCACCGACACCGATAGGCTGGGTCTGGAAGTCACCGGTGGAGATGTCGATCCAGGCGAGGCCGATACGCCCGCCGGCCTCCGCGCAGGCCGCCAGATAGTTGTGGCGGCGGGATTCCAGCAGGCTGTCCTCGGTCAGGGTCCCGGCGGTGATGACCCGCACCACGTCGCGGCGAACAACGGACTTGTTGCCCCGTTTCCGCGCCTCGGCGGGATCTTCCTGTTGTTCGCAGACGGCCACCTTGAAGCCTTGGCGGATTAGCCTTGCCAGGTAGGCCTCGTGGCTATGGACGGGAACGCCGCACATGGGGATGTCGTCGCCCAAGTGCTTGCCGCGCTTGGTCAGCGCGATGTCCAGCGCCGCCGCCGCCGCGACCGCGTCATCGAAGAACAACTCGTAGAAATCGCCCATGCGGTAGAACAACAGGCTTTCGGGGTATTGCCGCTTGATGTCCAGATACTGGGCCATCATCGGCGTGACCTGCCGGTTCTTCTCGCCCGCGTCGGAGGCATTGGGGGGCTGCCCGGTTTGCGTTGGTTCCGGTTGATCCAAAGTCGGCATGCTATTTGGTTTGTGGTGGTTTCGGTGACCTTAGCATGAGCGTGTCGCTTGGGGCTATGAATCCGCCGCGCGTCACGGCAATATGGGGCCAATCTATCAATCGAGGGACATCGTGACGGAAAAAGCGCAAACTTCAATCGCCGACCGCGAGGTCATTGGCCTGTTCTCCGACCAAGACAGCTTTGAGGCTGCAATCGCTGCGCTCCTGGGGCAAGGCTTCGAGCGCACCGACCTGAGCGTTCTTTCGTCGCACGAGTCCATCGACGCGGCGGGAACGCCCGGCAAGCCCTGGCGGGATGTGATGACGGCGATGGTGGGCGAAGTCAAATACGAGGTCCCGCTGGTGGCCGCGGGCGGTGTATTTCTCGCCGGTGGACCGGTAGCGGCGGTCATCGCCGGGATCATCGGCGCGACCGTGGGCGGCGTCGCCATCAAAGAGGTTCTGGAGGAAGTCGCCGCCAAGCCCCACACCGAGGACTTCGCCCGTTCGCTGGATGCCGGCGGCGTTATCTTGTGGGTACGGGTCGCCGATAGTGACCAGGAGACGGCCGCCAAAGACATTTTGCAGCAGAATGGTGGTTTCAATATTCACGTCCACGAACGTTCGGCTGCAAGCTGACCGGCCGGGCATGAAATTCGTTCAAGACTGATACTCATAAAAGATCGGGGGAAGAGACTATGTCAGGAGTACTTAGCGGCCTTCGCATCGTGGAGGGCTCCGCATTCGTTGCGTTACCACTCGGCGGCATGACCCTGGCCCAACTCGGCGCCGACGTCATTCGCTTCGATCCCATCGGCGGCGGCCTCGACTACGGGCGGTGGCCGGTGACCCTCGATGGCAAGAAGAGTCTGTTTTGGTCCGGCTTCAACAAGGGCAAGCGGTCCATCGCCGTCGATTTCCGCAATCCGCGCGGTCAGGAGATCCTGACCCAGCTGATCTGCGAGCCGGGTGAGAACAACGGCCTGTTCATCACCAATTTTCCCGCGCGCGGCTGGCTCGATTACGAAACCCTCAAAAGCAAGCGGGATGACCTGATCATGGTCAATCTTACGGGTCGGCGCGACGGCGGCTCCGAGGTGGATTACACCGTCAATCCGCAAGTGGGTTTTCCCATGGTGACGGGTCCCACATCGTGGCCGCGACCGGTAAACCACTTGTTGCCGGCGTGGGATTGCATTGCCGGACAGATGTGCTTGGTGGGCCTGCTGGCCGCCGAACGCCACCGCCGGCGGACCGGCGAGGGGCAGTTGGTGACCATGGCACTGAAGGACGTGGCGACCGCCATGCTCGGCAACCTCGGAAAAATCGCCGAGGTTATGGTCAACGACGCCGACCGCCCCAAGGACGGTAACTACCTCTACGGTGCCTACGGCCGCGACTTCGGGACGCTGGACGGCAAACGGCTCATGGTGGTGGCATTGACCAACGGGCAATGGTCGAGCCTGCGCAAGGCCACTGGTCTCGGCGAGCAATTGGACGCGCTCGGCGAGCGCCTGGGTCTCGATCTCAGTACGGAAGGCAATCGCTACCGCGCCCGCCGGCAGATCTCGAAGATTCTCGAACCCTGGTTCGAGGCGCGCATGATGGCCGAGATCAGCGAACTCTTTAAAGCCAACAAGGTTACGTGGTCACCGTATCAAAGTGCCCGTCATGCGATCGAGCACGATGTGGACCTGTCGACGCAAAATCCGATGTTCTCGATGGTTCATGATCCCGGAATCGGCGACTACCTGATGCCGGGAACGCCGATGGATTTCAGCCGGATCGAGCGGATGCCGGCCACACGCCCTCCGCTCCTCGGCGAGCACACCGATGAAATCCTGCTCGATGAACTAGGCCTGAGCGAGAAGGAAGTAGGAGACCTTCACGACTCCGGCATTGTCGCAGGACCCAACAAAGACGACTAAAAACGTTCATCCGCGCGTGTTCATGACCGCCCGGTGCGCCCGGGCGGACTCCGCGCCAAAGCAGCAGA
>CAKZLS010000081.1 GCA_937127205.1 uncultured Rhodospirillales bacterium | reverse complement strand
CGGGCGTCGAGCCGACGCGGTTCATGATTGGCCAAGATCGACAAATCGAGGTGATCGCGAACCGCAGCAGTGCTGTCCTGTACCGACCCTTGGCAGCGGATGAGGCGGCGCTTCGGTTTCTCAGTTGGCGGTGGCGGGTGGAGATGGCCGACATGACCGCCGATTTGTCGCGCAAGGGCAAGGACGACCGGCCTCTCGCAATTCATCTGCTATTCCCTCCAACGCGCGGCGACGGAGGGGAACGCGAAGCGACCGGCAAACCGGATATCCCCGAACTGCTCGCTGAGGGTTTCGTGCTGACCTACGTCTGGGGCGGGGCCCAGGGGCAGGGGGCCCGGGTTCCCAATCCATACTTCGACGGACGTGGTTGGCAAATCATTCTTCGCGACGCTGGCGCGGATACCCGGCGATGGTTCGAAGAGAAGGTAAACTTCGATCACGACTTCGAGAAAGCCTTCGGTTTCGCCCCTCCCATACCCGGATTCATTGCCATATCCGGAGATAGCGACGATAGCCGCAGTCAATCCATCGGCAAAATCGCCGACATGACCTTTACCGACGAATAATCCGAGCGCCCGCGGTGGCGCACCTGAGGGAGTTGAACCATGCCCAACCTCGATTTTTTTCGATCCCAGGTCCTCGTGTCCTGGCGCCGCGCCGGCGTGGCGGCCGTCGCCCTCGCTGGCGTGATCCTTGTGTCCGCGCCTGGGCACGCCGCTCCCAGCGCCGATCTCTGGCCGCGTTGGCAGGCCCACGACGCCGCATCGACACAGCGGATCGATCATCAAGAATGGGACCAGCTTCTTTCCACCTACTTGAGGACGGGGTCCGACGGGGTGAACCGGGTCGACTACGCTGGTTTGAAGAGGACGGATCGTCCAAGTCTGGAAGCTTACCTTTCGCGTCTATCCGAAACGCCCATCAGCCGGTTCAACAGGAACGAGCAGTTTGCCTACTGGGTGAACCTTTACAACGCGCTCACCGTCAAGGTGATCGTCGATCATTTCCCGGTAAAGTCGATCCGCGACATAGATATCTCCCCCGGATTGTTCGCGAACGGTCCCTGGGGTGCCAAGCTGGTGACGGTCGAAGGCGAAAAGCTCAGCCTTGACGACATCGAGCACCGTATCCTGCGTCCCATTTGGCGGGACCCGCGGATCCACTACGCGGTCAATTGCGCGGCCATCGGATGTCCCAATCTGAACCCTGTCGCCTTTACGGCGGACAACACCGAGCCGATGCTCGACAAAGCGGCGGTCGCGTACGTCAACGATCCGCGCGGCGCGCGCTTCGATGCCAACGATCTCGTGGTTTCGAGCATCTATGCTTGGTTCGAAGAAGATTTCGGCGGCAACGAAGCGGGTGTCCTCAGGCATATCAAGCGTTATGCCCGACCGCCCCTATCGGGTCTGCTCGAAGGCCGTGACGACTATTCGGATCACACCTACGACTGGTCACTCAATGGGGTCTCGGGCGCCGAATCTTAAAGCGGGTAGCTGTGCGGGCTGTGTTCGCCAATCCAAGCTGCTTCAATTTGGGTTAAGACAAACCGGCGTTATTCCTCCGGCTGGAACGAACGACAGAGGACGCTGGAATGGTGGGCGACAATAGGCAATTGGCGATCGACAAGGACATGTTCGTGATGGCGTTCGGCCGCGATGTCGACTACGAAGCCATGGGTTCGGACCTCGGTTATCTGGATCGCGAGACCGGAGAAGTGACATGGATCTTCGAGATCGACGAAGACGCCGAATACGGTGTTGGCATACCGGCCGACAATAACCGGAGGGAACGCGAACGGATCGAGGAGGATCCGGATCGGTTTCTCGAGATCCCAGGCCTAAGTCATGGCGAACACCACGACATTCTCCGGGGCTTCCTGCGGTCCCGCTGGTGTGACGATCAAAGACGCCTGGAGAACGCCGAGGAGGCCTATTCCGGCTCCATCGGCCGGTGGAAGAGGCACGTCAGGGACGATGAAGCCATTCACGCGTTCTACGATTTCCAAGACGCAGCAATCACGGAGCTGGCGGAGGAATGGCTTCGCGATAACGGCATCGCGCCCGTCTGGCGGTGACGTGCGCCCATCCACTTCAACACAAAGATGAGCCCGGAGAGCATCGGTGAAAACCGAACGCTCGTGGACCGGGTCTTGCAATCAAGTGCTTATCAGCCGCGGAGGGTCAAAGCGAATCCATCTTGCGCGCGCTAGCCGATGAGGGGCGGCAACAATGGTTCGATTTGGCGATCTCCGTGGCCCCGTCCACGGCCGCGCTTTATGCAAGCGAGCATATCGTCTTCGTTGGTCGGAAGCCGCGATAGGCGGGAGACCCACGCTCGACTTCTCAATCCTGTCTACCTAAAGTCGCGGCCTGTTTCTGGAATGATGGGGTGGGTATCGGATGGCGGGTGTCGCTCGTTCACCGGCGTTTATCGCTCTGGGCGGCGTATTCGGGCTCGCCGCGGCCATGGGCATTGGCCGGTTTGTCTACACGCCCATCTTGCCGTTCATGGCGGAGGCGGTTCCGCTTGATCATACCGGGTCGGGACTGATCGCGTCTGCCAACTTTCTCGGCTATCTGGTGGGTGCGCTCGCCGCTTCGCTGGGGTTCCTGCCGGGCAGTCACCGCCGATGGTTCCTCGGCGCCTTGGCGCTCAGCGGCCGCTACCACCGCCGCCATGGCGCTCACCACGGCGCTCACGGCATTCGCCTTGCTGCGTTTTGCCGGTGGTATGGCCAGCGCGTTTGTCCTTGTGTTTTCCTCGACCTTGATCCTCGACCGGCTGAGCGAGGCCGGGAGGCCGGGTTTGTCGGCGTTCCATTTCGCCGGGGTCGGTTGCGGGATCGCGTTCTCCGCCATTGCCATAGCCGTTTTCGCCGCCCAAGATTTCGGTTGGCAGAGGCTTTGGATCGCCAGCGGCGCGATCACCATGCTTTGCCTGGGATTTGCCGCTTGGCTTGTTCCCGCTGACACCCCTGGCCGGGCAGACGCGGCTCCCGAACACGTGCGAATGAGACGGCCGAGCGCCCAGCTCATTCGCCTGATCGCGGCCTACGGGCTGTTTGGTTTCGGCTACGTAATCACCGCGAACTTCATCTCGGTAATCGTGCGCAACACGCCGGCGCTCAACCTGGCCGAACCCTATGTCTGGCTGGTCGTGGGGCTGGCCGCCGCACCGTCCATCTATGTTTGGAACAAGGTCGTGACGGCGATCGGTGCGCCCCGCGCTTTTGCCGTCGCCTGCGTTCTGGAAGCGGGCGGCGTGGCGCTGAGCGTGTTGGCCTCGACCCCGGCCGCCGTTCTCGCCGCTGCCGTTTTCCTCGGCGGCACCTTCATGGGCATCACCGCGCTGGGGCTGATGGAAGCGCGCAAACTTTCGCCTGGTGCGGAGCGGCAGACTGTAGCCGTGATGACCGCGAGCTTCGGCGTTGGCCAAGTGATCGGTCCCTCGGTCGCCGGTTTGCTTGGCGAGGCGACGGGCAACTTCGAGACCGCATCGTTCACGGCCGCCGCCGCGCTCCTTGTCTCGGCTGCGCTTGTGTGGCGTTAACCTGGCGCGACATCATCCGGTGAGGACTGGGAAAACGGCTCCAATGACGATCGCGAAAGCGAGCGCATTGGCAATACCGCCCACGGCCGGATGCCCGGTCGCCCGATATGCCCAGGTGCTGAAAAGGCCATAGACCACAAGGAAGGCGATGATCATCGGGGTGATGATGATCAGAAAGAACAATTGCTCCAGGTCCAGGGCGACAGCTAGGGCGAGCGAGAGCGCGAACAGCACCTTGGTGAGGGCGTAAAAGCCCCAGGGCGCGTTGCGGCCACGGGTGAGCCACTCGTCGGCGAGGAAGTAGCACAGCGTGCCCATCAGCATCGCGCCCACCAGAGCCCAGCGCTCGGGGATAGGGAACACCGACGTAACGAACCGGTCGATAGGCAACCCGAGGGCAACGACGCTGTAGAGACCGACCGCGGCGGCGCAGAGCACGAACCTTGCGATTGAAAGAGGCCTGGTGGAGCGGGGGCGGCCCTCCGCGCCGGAGCGAACCCGGCCCGCCA
>CAKZLS010000080.1 GCA_937127205.1 uncultured Rhodospirillales bacterium | reverse complement strand
AGTGGCTTAATTTGGCTATAAGCTCCAATTCAACGTGAGCGAGAAATGGTACTATTTCAAGGTGCGCGAGCAATAGTACTCCGTTGGCTGCGAATGAACATTGCGAAGGAGGTAGGATGGATAGGTTTGGCAGCCGGTCCGCACACTCGGTTGAGATCTACTTCACCGTGAACGCCGCAGTTCTCTTCATTGGCCTGCTGCTCGCGGGGTGCGCGAGCCCGCTGAAGCACTATCCAAAAACAACCTCGACGGCGTTCGCGAAACATCTGCAAACGTCTTTGGGGCGGTTGCTGGAGGAGCAGGAATCACAGCACCCCGATCAATCAGGGTTCGCGATCATTCCCTACGGACGACCCGCCTTCGTCAGTCGCATCGCGCTTGCCGATCTAGCGGAGAAGAGCCTGGATCTCCAATACTATCTCTGGGAGGCGGACGCCACCGGCCGGATCTTCGCCGAGCGCATGGTCCGCGCCGCCGATAGAGGGGTTCGCGTGCGGATTCTCGTCGACGATATCGGCCTGGAGGGGCGAGACGCCACGATAGCGGCTGTGGACGCCCATCCGAATATCGAGATCCGCATCTTCAATCCTTTCATCAATCGAGATGTCCGCATCTTCGATTTCCTGACTGATTTCAATCGGGTCAATCACCGGATGCACAACAAGCTGTTCGTGGCGGATAACGCGGTGGCGATCGTCGGCGGGCGAAACATCGGGAACCACTATTTCGACGTTGCAACGGATGCGAATTTTCGCGACCTGGACATTGCGGCCGCAGGTCCCGTTGTTCGGGAGATTTCGACTGTGTTCGATTACTTCTGGAACGGCGACTGGGCGGTGCCGATCAAAGCGCTTTTGGACCGGCCCTTTACGATGACTGACCTGAAATCGACCGTCGCGGATCTTCGAGAACGCATCGCCGAAGAAAACTACCCTTATCCTCTCGAACAGGAGGTTTCTGATCTCAAATCGGAGCTAACCTCGATACGCGATAAGTTGATCTGGGCTTCCGGGCAAATCGTTTGGGACGACCCGGCCGAAATCGAGAAGGGGGTTGCTCACGGCTCCTTGGACAAGGCCTTATATGGAAAGGCCGGTACGCTGAACGACGAGTTGCTCATTGAAGCCGCGTACTTTGTTCCCCGAGACCGGGGTATTGAGGGGATCAAGCGGCTAATTAAGAGAGGTGTCAGAGTTCGGGTGCTGACCAACTCTCTGGCCTCCAACGACGTGGTCGCCGCGCACGCTGGTCACGCAAAATACCGCGAGGAAGTGATCGAAAGCGGCGCGGAGGTCTACGAATTTCGACCGGACGCGGGCGTTGCCGACAAATCGATTGTCTCCTTTAAATCGAAAGCCGCGCTGCATACTAAGGCGCTCGTTTTCGACCGTGAATCCGTTTTTATCGGTAGCTTTAATCTCGATCCGCGCTCTGCCAACATCAACACGGAAGCAGGGCTATATGTCGAGAGCCCAGAGTTAGCCGCGGAGGTCATTGCATACATGAATGAGGGTGTGCGACCTGAGAACAGCTATCGGGTGCTGCTGAATGAGGAGGGCGATCTCATTTGGGTCACGAAGGTCGATGGGCAAGAGGTCCGTTATCGGAAGGAACCCGAGACCACTTTTGGACAACGCTTGTTATCCGACTTGATCATGATATTGCCGATACAAGAGCAGCTATGATTTGATGAAGCAATCACTATGGTTGCCCAGCTCAGTGAAGTCTTTCACACAAGCCGAAGTTCGAAATCGAAGCACAGCGCTCTGACGGATGTCGTCAGCGCTACCTTTCGCTAACAGCGGCCCTTCTTCGCCTGACCCGGCGGGCAAAATTCGCCACTACCGCCCCCTATGATGACCTTAGTCCGTGGTTCAATGGGCTTGACCTTGACCTCCGTGCCGCAAGCCCCGAGCACAAGGAATGTCAGGACCGTCATGCATAGAACTTTGATCACGATTGTTCTCCGTTGGGCATCGTGGGGCTCCTTACGCGTATTCGGGAGCAGTCGTATTTTCGCGCCATGATTTTAAGAAGATCTTAACTGTGTGCGGTAACCCTTAGCGGCCTCATACTGGCAACGGCATTTCCTTCGATACTGTCACGCTTTTTCAAGTTCCGATTGCGTAGGTGGCAATGGTTGGACGGTAGCGATCCGTGCATGTCTGCCCATGGCTAGATTGCTCCAAGCTGCCCGCCATTAAGCCACGGCAGAAATGCCCCGGATAGCCGACCTTGGCATCGAGTGTTCTGAGCGGCCATCCTTCCCCCTCGAAACCCGAGGTGCGATCGTCAGAGACATTATGGCCATCTCTGTTGCAGGCCTTTGGGGAGGGGCATCAATTCGTGGAATATTTCACAAGGCTATGGTAGGGCGTTTGTCCTTCCACATCTTCGTCGCATGGCTACCGCGGCAGGGCGGCTGATCCGATGATCCGGCCGATGCCGAAGCTCCGGGTCACGGTGCCGAAGCCGGCCGCCGCGCCCAGTCTCAGAGGGTGCGCCGGCGCGCCATTTCTTCCAGGGTTTCCTGGCCTTTCGGTGCCAGCATGTAGGGCGCGACCAGAGCGTCGCCGGTCTTTTCGACCATGCCTTTGCGTTTCAGATACTGCATCAGCGCGTTCATGCTCTGCAGGGGAACGCCGACCATCTCGCCGAGGTCTCGCGTTCTTGCTTGCCGGTGCTCCGCGAGACAGGCAAGCACGGCGTGGACACGATCGGACCTGACCTCCAGCGGCACGGGTTCGGTGACCCGCGCCACTGCCCGGCGCTGAAAATGGTCTTGTCCCTCCGGAGTGTGGCGGAAGAGCGCACGGCCCCGATGCTCGCCGCAAGCGGAGATGAGGTCTTTCTCCAGCAACGACGACACGATGGCGCTCGTCCGCCGGCTGTCCATATGGGTGGCGGCTGCCAAGCGGGGAATGGTCGTGGCGATGCCCTCGGGCATCGCCGACAGGAGGCGCTCCTCGGCGCGGGTAAGCAGCACGGATCGGTCGTCAGCGCGCGCCAGGATATGCGTGATGCACTCCGGATCGCCGAGGCGCAGCCGTTCCTCGGCATAAAAGCGAACGACCAGCTGATGCAGCCGCTGCCGCGTAACACCGAGATGGGTCAACACTTCTTGGCCGCGCCGCGGCCGGTCGAGAAGGTTCAGCAAGCGCTCACCCGCCGAACCGGCGACGATCGCGCCTGGCTTCCGCCCGCGCCCATCTCGTGGTCGATCGGGTATCATGTAAACCGGGCACGCTTGCCCTTGCGGGGTC
>CAKZLS010000079.1 GCA_937127205.1 uncultured Rhodospirillales bacterium | reverse complement strand
GATGGCGACGTGCTGGTGGGCAAGCTGGAAAACGTCTACCGCCGGGCGATCGTCGACCACCAGTTCCACGCCGCCGCCCGCGCCGTCGACCTGCAGGCCCGCATCCACGGCCTTACCAATCGGTTCGCTCCATCGGCGGACGCCGGCCGCGATGCCGACTCCGCGCGTTACTCCGAAGCGCGCCCGGAGGGCGGCGGCTGCCGGTCGCGGGCGCCGGCCCGCGGCGATCTGCGGCAGTCCGACCCCGGCAAAACCGGCTTCGCTTCCGGGCCGCTCTGTTGACTTTTGTCCTGTCAAAATACCGATGTTTTTCAATGCGGTATGCGGAAGTCGTGTAGACTTTTATGTACAGGGCCAAAAAGGCGTTTCGAGGAAAATCAAGAACCTAGCCTGAGAAACGGTGTACTTTTGTGTACTTTCGTAGACTTTTCACATTCGGGGAAATGAGTTTTGTTTTATGTCAACGGCTTAAGCGCCACGGAAGCGGAACGACAGTACACAAAACAGGCGGAAATGTACACGCGAGGTACACGTTTTTGCCGAATGACCGCACCTCGTTAATCAGGGTCGGCCGCCAGGTCGGCTGTTCGTTGCGGCGGAAACGAGCGGATCATCCATATCAGCAAAATCAGGCCCGGAAGCGCCGCCACGAACGACAGGACGAAGAACGTCGACCAGTCCACCTGGTCGGCGAGCCAGCCGGCGCCGGACGACAGGACCGTGCGGGACAGCGCCATCAGCGAGGTGAGCAGCGCGTACTGGGTGGCGGTGTAGGCGACGTTGCAGAGGCTGGAGAGATAGGCGACGAAGGCGGTGGTGCCCATGCCGGTGGTGATGTTTTCCAGCGCGATGGTCACCGCCAGCATCCACACTTCGGGGCCGACGGCGGCCTGGGCGACGAAGATCAGGTTGGACGCTGCCATCAGCACGCCGCAGACCAACAGGCCCCACATGATCCCCATGCGCGCCAGCAACAGGCCGCCGAGCAGGCCGCCGCCGATGGTGGCGGCGACGCCGAACAGTTTGACCACCTCGGCGATCTCGGTCTTGGTGAAACCGATCTCGAGAAAGAAAGGCACCTTCATCACCGCCAGCACGGCGTCGCCGAACTTGTAGAGCATGATGAACAGCAGGATCATCAGCCAGCCCCGGCGGCTCATGAACTCGATGAACGGACAGATGGCGGCGGCGTAGATCCATGCGCCGGCTTCGGCGACGGCGCGGGGCAGGTGCTTCTTGGTCTCCAAGAAGGCCTCGGCGCGCTCCTGCAGTTCGATGGATTCGCGGGTAATGTGCTGCTTCGGTTCCGGGTTAATCAGGACGGTGATCATGCCGACGACCACCATGGCGGCCATGATCGCGAACACCACCGGCCACGACAGCGCCTCGGCGAGGATCAATCCCACCGCCGCCGCGCCCACCTGGCCGATGCGCCAGCCGAACACGGCGGTGGCGGCGCCGGCCGCCAATTGGCGTTCCTCGAGGATCTCGACGCGGTAGGCGTCGATGACCACGTCTTGGCTGGCCGACGCGAAGGCCACGGCAAGCGCGAACGCCGCCGTGGCGGCGATGCTGGTGACCGGGTCGGTGAAGCCCATGGCGGCGATGGCGCAAAGCAGAACCGCCTGCGACAACAACGCCCAGCCGCGGCGGCGGCCCAGCCAGCGGGTGAGCACCGGCAGCGGCATGCGGTCGATCCACGGCGCGGTCAGGAACTTCAGCGAATAGGGCAGGCTAACCAGCGCAAACAGGCCGATCTCGGTTTTGGAAACACCCGATTCGGCAAGCCATGCGGTCAGCGGCTCCGCCAGCACCCCGAACGGCAGGCCGCTGGCAAAGCCGAGAAACCACATGGAAAGGACGCGGCGATCGAGATAGACCCGTGCCGCCGCCCGCCATGCGTCCATGGACATCTAGGCGCGCCCCGCAGACCGCCCCGGGGGCCGCTGGGCGGCCTCAGCCAAGCTTGGCCTGGATCAGATCGGCCAGCGGCACTTCGGCCCGCGCGCCTACGTGAGAAATGACCTCGGCGGCAGTTATGCTGCCCATTCGCGCGCAGTGGCTCAGCGCTTGGCCCTGGGTCAAACCGTACAGGAACCCGGCCGCGAACGCGTCGCCGGCCCCGGTGGTGTCGACCACCTCGTCCACCGGTTCGGCGTCGACCACATGCACCTCGTCTTCGGAGATCACCACCGAGCCCTTGTCCGAGCGGGTCAGCACCGCCACCGAGCAATGGCCTTTGACCTGCTGCAGCGCGCCGTCGAAGGAGTGCTCCTGGTAGAGCGAGACGATCTCGTCTTCGTTGCCGAACAGGACATCGACGTGATTGCTCACGAGATCGATGAAATCGTCGCGGTGGCGATCCACGCAGAACGGATCCGACAGGCTCAGCGCCACCTGCCGGCCGGCGTCATGAGCCAGTTGCGCCGCCTTGACGAAGGCCTGCTTGGCTTTCGGACGATCCCACAGGTATCCTTCGAGGTAGGTTATTTTGGAGGACCCGATTAGCGATTCGTCGATATCGTCGGGTCCCAGTTCGGAACTGACGCCGAGGAACGTCTGCATGGTGCGATGGGCATCGGGCGTCACCAGAATCAGGCAGCGCGCCGTCGACGGGCCGAAGGTCGCGGGCCGGGTGGCGAAAGTGATTCCCAGCGACACGATGTCGTGGCGGAAAATGGCGCCGAGCTGATCGTCGCGCACCTTGCCGATGAACCCGCCGCTGCCGCCGAGCGAAGCCAGCGCCGCGATGGTGTTTGCGGCAGAACCCCCGGAAACTTCCACCCCTGGCCCCATCTTCTCGTACAGCGATTCGGCGGTTTCGGCGTCGATCAGGGTCATGGTGCCCTTGTTGAGGCCGTTTGCCGCAATAAATGCGTCATCGGCATGGGCCAATACGTCGACGATGGCATTGCCGATTCCCACCACGTCATGCCTTGCTTCCGCCATGTTTGGGTTCCCTCATTGCTCCATAAGAGGCGGCAGTATACCGGCGGCCCGGGTGCGGACAACCCCCGCCGGCGATAAGGGCGCTTGGTGGATTGGCGAGAGCGGCCCTCCCTTGCGCGGCGGTCCCGCGAAAGCTAAACAGAGTCTCAGCGAGTACGACCTTTACCGATCCCGGAGCCAGAGTAGTGATTAAAGCATTTTCCAAGGCCATCGGTCAGTTCGGCGATCCAAGAATCCGGAGCGTCGTCTGGATCAGCGTGGGCGCGTCCGCCGCCATTTTCGCGATTCTATGGCTGGGTGTCGGCTTTCTGCTGACCGACACGTCTTTCTTCGACATTGGCTGGCTGGAAACGGCGGTGGATGTTCTCGGCGGTCTCGCTACCCTGGTGATCACCTGGCTGCTGTTTCCCGCCGTGGTCAGCGCCACGGTGGGATTTCTGCTGGACCGGGTCGCGGACGCCGTGGAGGAGAAGCACTATCCGCATTTGCCCGATGTGCGCGAGACGCCCATGGGCGAAATCATCTCCACCACGCTCCGGTTTCTCGCGCTCATGGTCGGCCTGAACCTGGTGATCCTGGTATTCCTGCTGTTCCCGCCGGTATTCCCTTTTGTGTTCTACGGCGTCAACGGATATCTTCTTGGCCGCGAGTACTTCGAATTGGTGGCCCTTCGCCGGCTTGAGCCGGCCGAGGCCAAGGCGTTGCGGAAACGTCATCAAGGCACGTTGTTTGCGGCGGGTGTCCTCACCGCGTTTGTGCTGACCGTGCCGATCGTTAACCTGCTGGCGCCGATCATCGCTACCGCCGCCATGGTTCATCTGTTCGAGGGCTGGCGTGCGCGGGAATTGAAAATAGCCACCGCGCCGGAGCCGCAACCGGCCGTTACACGTGAGAAGGAAGGGCAATAGACATGTTTCGCAAGAAAAGCGACTCGGGTGAGGATGGGCCGAAGGGCCCCGCGGACGACACAGCCTTCGGGACCGGCGAGCCTACCCCGCCGAAAGTATCCGCGCCCAGAGGTCCGCAAGCCCCGGTGCGCCCGCCCGGTGGCGCCGGCTTTCATCCGGACATTCCGAAGCGCCCGGCGGACCCCTCCGGTGCGCCCAAGCGGCCCGAGGCCAAGCCCGCGGCAAATGCTCCGGTAAGTCCCTCGGCAAGTGCCCCGTCCAGTGCCCCGTCCAGCGAAGGAAAATCCATGGCGAACTCGGTCGACAAGAACACGCTCATCGTCGGTGAGGACATCCGGCTCAAAGGCGAAATCACATCGTGTGACAAGTTGGTCGTGGAGGGCCACGTTGAGGTCTCCTTAACCAACGGCCGGCAAATCGAGGTCGGACCGAGCGGCGTGTTCACCGGCCAGGCCGAGGTTCAGGAAGCGGATGTCTCCGGTCACTTCGACGGTGAGCTCACGGCACATGAGCAACTGGTCGTTCGGTCCACCGGGCACATTACCGGCAAGATCCGCTACGGCCGGATCGTTATCGAAGCCGGCGGCGAGATCATCGGCGCGGTAGAGGCGATGACGGGCGCGGGCGCATCGAAAGGGTCGGATAAGCCGGCCGCCGCGGCGCCGGCCAAGAAGACCGCGCCCGAGTTGGAAATGACGACGCAGCAGGAGTAGGCATGAACGAAAGGTTCGGATTCCGCGGTACCGTCCTGGCCGTGGCGGCATTGATCATCGCAGGGTGCGCTTCGGGCCGTTCCGTCGATGATCGAACCGCAAGCCGGGCACCAACCTCGGCCGAATTGTCGGGGCTGGGGCGGGCGGAATTGGTAGGCCTCCTCGGTCCAGCCGACTTCAATCGCGTCGACGGTCCCGCCGAAATCATGCAGTATCGCGGCGGCGGCTGCACGCTCGACGTCTTCCTGTTCAAGCAATCCGCCGGCGGCGAAACCCGGGTGACCCACGTGGAAGCTCGGGATGACAGCATGCAAACCGTCCCCGGCGACACTTGCCTGCAAAGCGTTGTCGGGGGGCCGCGACCAAGCGCCAGCTAGACCAGCCGGTCCAGGCGTTTCCCGCTTCCAACGAGGTTCCGTTATTCTCCCGTTTTGTCGGGGTATGCGCACAGGTCGCGAACCACGCAGTCCAGGCAGCGAGGCTTGCGCGCCCTGCAGATATAACGGCCGTGCAGGATCAGCCAATGGTGGGCATGCCGGCGCCAGCGATCCGGGGTGACGGCCTCCAGCGCGCTTTCCACCGCGAGCGGCGTCTTGCCGGGTGCCAGACCGGTGCGGTTGGCCACCCGGAAAATATGGGTGTCCACGGCGATGGTGGGCTCGCCAAAGGCAACGTTCAGCACCACATTGGCGGTTTTCCGACCGACACCGGGCAGTGCCTCCAAGGCATCGCGGTTGCGCGGCACTTGGCCTCCATGACGCTCCACCAGCAGCCGGCTTAGCGCCATGACATTCTTGGCCTTGGTGTTGAACAGACCGATGGTCTTGATGGCGTCACGAAGCCCTTCCTCGCCCAGCGCCAACACGGCCTCCGGCGTATTGACCTTCTTGAACAGCGGTTCGGTCGCCTTGTTGACGCCCACGTCCGTGGCCTGCGCCGACAGCACCACCGCCACGAGCAGGGTAAAAGGGTTGGTGAACCGAAGCTCCGTTTCGGGATCCGGATCGACGGCGGCGAGCCGCCCGTACAAGGC
>CAKZLS010000078.1 GCA_937127205.1 uncultured Rhodospirillales bacterium | reverse complement strand
AAGTGAAAGCGCACGTTCTTGCCGCCGCCGCGGGCTTGGCCGGGTGTGCCGTCATCGCCGTGTCGGTGCCTGTCCTTTCGGCCGACCGTTTCGGCGCGGGCGATCGGGGCGCTTACGGGGCGCCGCCCGAGGCCATCATCATTTTCAAGGAGCGCAGGGAACCGGACGTCGATACGCGCGGCCGGTCGGCGAGCGCGGGGAACAGGTATTCTCAGTGGCCGTTTGTGACCAAGGCCTATCGCCGTCCGCTGCCGGACACCGAATTGTACACGGGTCCCGGAGGAGCGCTGTCCTTCCAGTTTGGCAATGTCGGCGGATTTTTCCTTTTCGACGGCGGCGCGCCCTGGTCCGGTTACGCACCGCCCTATTACTACGAACGGCCGTTTCCCCGGCGTTATTACAATAACCGGCCGAGATACCGCCGAGCACCGGTCGTTTTCAACGAAGGGACTTATGCTCCCTGGTATCGAGACGCGCCGCGTTATCGCCACCGCGGCCCGCGTGCCGGCCGTCACCAAGAACCCACTCGGCTCTATCGCTCGCCCCGCGTTTCGCAACAATGGCGCCCCGTCCGCGTCGGGCGCCAACCGTTCCGTCGCTGGGGCAATTAGATGTTTGATATCAGGCTTTAAGAGCGTTAGTAGCCCGCGCGTTTTTTGCCAATACGTACGCTAGTTTCCTCGCCGCCAAACGGGTAAGCATTTCCTTGCTGTAGCCTGGCGCCCCTACCATCGTTACTTCCGTGTTGCTGATCGGGTCGATAGCGATCACGCGGGTGCCCCAGGCCTCATAATGAAGCTCGAAGAGGACCTCGGTCGGTGCAACCGGTGCCCGCCGAGGGGTTTCTTCCCTCATACATTATCCTCCTTGATGACGCTCTGTTTGCATCCTGTCATCAAGGTGTACCCGGTTAGGGTTACGTTTTCGTTGAGCCGGCCCTGTCCCTGTTCAATGCCTACATGCTCCGTCGGTATTGGCCTCCCACCTCGAACAGCGCCTGGGTGATTTGGCCAAGGGACAACACCCGAACCGCATCGACGAGGACCTCGAAGAGATTGCCGCCGCTGGTGGCCGTGTCCTGCAGGCGCTTTATCATCGCGGGCGCCGCATCGGCATTGCGTTCTTGGAACTCCTGCACCCGACGGATCTGGCCTTGACGTTCCTCCTCGGTGGATCGAATGAGTTCAGGCGTCGGAAGCGCTTCGCCATCGGGATTGACGAAGGTGTTTACCCCGACAATGGGATAGCTGCCGTCATGCTTCTTCCGCTCGTAGTAAAGGGATTCCTCCTGGATTTTGCCGCGTTGGTAGACGGTCTCCATGGCGCCGAGCACACCGCCCCTGTCGCTTAACCGCTCAAATTCCTGGAGGACGGCCTCCTCCACAAGATCGGTCAGTGTCTCGAAGATAAAAGCGCCCTGATTTGGGTTTTCGTTTTTCGCGATGCCCCATTCGCGATTGATGATGAGCTGAATAGCCAGAGCCCGGCGGACACTCTCCTCCGTCGGGGTGGTGATGGCCTCGTCATAGGCATTGGTGTGGAGGCTATTGGTGTTGTCGTAGATCGCCAACAACGCCTGAAGCGTCGTTCGAATATCGTTGAAGCTGTACTCCTGGGCATGCAAGGAGCGGCCCGACGTCTGAGTATGGTATTTGAGCTTCTGCGAACGCTCGTTCGCGCCGTATTTGAACCTCATGGCGGTGGACCAGATCCGTCTGGCCACCCGCCCCATCACCGTATACTCGGGCTCCATCCCAGCCGAAAAGAAGAACGACAGGTTTGGTCCGAAATCGTCGATTTTCATACCGCGCGCCAAGTAGGCCTCGACGTACGTAAAACCGTTGGCGAGGGTGAATGCCAGCTGAGAAATCGGGTTCGCGCCCGCTTCGGCGATATGATAGCCGGAGATGGATACCGAGTAGAAATTTCGAACCCTGTGACGAACGAAATACTCCTGAATGTCCGCCATTAATCTGAGGGCGAATTCCGTCGAGAAGATGCACGTATTCTGCCCCTGGTCCTCCTTCAGAATATCCGCCTGAACGGTGCCGCGCACATTCTCCAACACCCATTCCCGGATCTTCTCGCTTTCTTCCTCGGTGGGCTTGCGACCGTTTTCAGCCTCGAACTTGGTCAGTTGCTGATCCATCGCCGTATTGAAGAACATGGCGAGGATCGACGGCGCCGGTCCGTTGATGGTCATGGAGACCGACGTCGTGGGGTGGCACAGGTCAAAACCGTCATACAGCGTTTTGACATCATCCAATGTCGCCACCGACACACCGGAGTTTCCGACCTTGCCATAGATGTCCGGCCGCTCATCCGGGTCGTAGCCATAAAGCGTCACCGAGTCGAAGGCGGTAGATAAGCGCTTGGCGTCCGCATGCTTAGACAGATACTTGAACCGAGCGTTGGTACGGAACGGATCACCCTCCCCGGCAAACATCCGGGTGGGGTCCTCGCCCTCTCGCTTGAAGGAAAAGACGCCGGCCGTATAGGGAAACTGCCCCGGCAGATTTTCCTTAAGGAGCCACTTCAACAGCTCGCCGTCGTCCTCATAACTCGGCAGCACGACCTTCGGTATCCGGCTTCCCGACAACGAAATGTGGACGAGATCGGTTTTCACTTCGCGGTCACGCATGCGAACGACGTATTCGTCGCCGGAATAGGCCTCTTGAACGGTTGGCCACATTTCCAACAGCTTGCGGCAGCTTGGATGCAACTGCTCGTCACGCCGCTCCAGGAGCCGCTCCACGGCCGCCGTTTCCTCTCCACTCTCATCCAGCATTCGTTTTGTTTGTCGCAACGACTGGCGCTCTCGGGCAATGGCAACCTGCTCGGCGATCGACGTGTGATAGTCCCGTACCGTGTCGGCGATTTCAGCAAGGTAGCGCCGGCGGTTCGCCGGAACGATACCGGCTCCGCTTTCCGAGGATTTGACGGCAATTGAATTTGAACTGCTTTCCCAGCGACCGAGGTTCTTTTCACCGAACTGCCGGATCATCTCCTGATAGACGGCGGTAACGCCGTCGTCATTGAACCGAGATGCGATGGTGCCGAAGACCGGCATTTCCGATACCGGGACAGCAAAATCTTCGCGATTGCGCTGTATCTGCTTGGCCACGTCGCGCAAGGCGTCGTCGGCTCCCTGACGGTCGAACTTGTTGATGGCTACGATGTCGGCGTAATCCAGCATGTCGATCTTTTCCAGCTGGCTGGGGGCGCCGAATTCGGGGCTCATCACATACATGGACAGATCCACGTGCGGCACGATACCCGCATCGCCTTGACCAATCCCGGGAGTTTCAATGATCACCAGATCGAAGCCACAGGCCTTGACGGCGGCGATCATGTCCGACATCGCGGGCGGTACTTCCTGCCCGCTTCCCCGGCTGGCGATGGAGCGCATATAAACATTCGGCGCCGAAATCGCGTTCATTCGAATTCGATCGCCGAGCAGTGCCCCGCCTGTGCGTCGGCGGGTCGGGTCAATAGCGATGACCGCGATCCGAGGGTCGTTACTGTAAAGCCGGAAACGCCGAACGATCTCGTCCGTAAGGGACGACTTGCCGGCGCCGCCCGTGCCGGTCACGCCAACCACCGGAACGATATCCCGACGGTTGGCGAGTGCGTGAATGTCACCGCGCTCGGGCTCGCCGAGCGTGCCATTCTGCAGCGCCGTGATGATACCCGCCAATTGCCGGGTATTGCCTGCCGCAAGTTGTTCCAAGTCCAGCGTCATCTCGGCGAACGGATCGAAATCCGCGTGCCGGATCATGTCGTCGATAATGCCCTGCAAGCCTAAGCTCCGGCCGTCCTCCGGTGAATATATCCGCGCCACGCCATGAGATCGAAGCTCGGCCACCTCCTCCGGCACGATAACCCCACCGCCGCCGCCAAAAACCTTGATGTTCGGGCCGCCACGCTCTCGCAGCAAATCGAGCATGTACTTGAAGTATTCGACATGTCCGCCCTGGTACGAACTGACCGCAATTCCCTGTGCGTCCTCCTGCAGCGCCGCGGTCACCACTTCATCCACTGAACGGTTGTGACCGAGGTGAATGACCTCGGTGCCGGAGGATTGGAGGATTCTGCGGATGATGTTAATCGACGCATCGTGGCCATCGAACAGGCTTGCGGCGGTTACAAAGCGGACCGGATTGCGCGGTTGATAGCCTCCCTGGCTGGGTGAACCGGAAGGATTACTGCTATGGATGGCGGTATCGTCGGGCACGACAACGAACTCCTCAACTTTAAGCTTCTTTGGATTTGATCACGAAAGGGTCAATCCGAAAGCACTGATTTTCTAGCTGCTAAAATTTCTTGATCCAGCAATCATATCCGAGACCGATCACTTTCCCTTTACGTAAACGTAAACTTTTATGACATGGCCGTAAAGGTCCTCTCCCTAACCCGCACCGCCGCAGACAAAAAGCCATACACACACAGCGACGGGACGTGTATTGTCCGCCAAAATAGGGCCGAAGTGGGCCACTTTTGAAGCTGGGAAGGAAAACGACGGTGACAACCAAGCCGATGCATCCAGAAACGATCGTACTGCACGAAGGCTTTCGAAATGACGATCCCACCGGAGCCGTCGCGGTCCCGATATTTCAAACGACCTCCTACCAGTTCGACAATACGCAGCACGCCGAGAACCTGTTCGCGCTCAAGGAATTGGGGAACATATATACGCGCATCATGAACCCGACTTGCGACGTGCTTGAAAAACGCATCGCCGCACTGGAGGGAGGGGTGGCCGGGCTGGCTCTGGGATCAGGACAAGCCGCATCCACATTTGCCGTGCTCAATCTTTGCCAAGCGGGCGATAACTTCGTCAGTTCGACGGATCTCTACGGCGGCACATGGAATCTGTTTGCAAACACGCTGAAGGGCTTAGGCGTCGAAGTTCGGTTCGTGGATCCTTCGGATCCGGAAGCGTTTCGCAACGCGACCGATGAACGAACACGATGCTACTACGCCGAGACTCTTCCAAACCCCAAGCTTAACGTATTTCCCATACAGGAAGTTGCCGACATTGGACGCGAGCTGGGCGTTCCGCTGATCGTTGACAACACGGCCGCGCCCGTCATTTGCCGGCCGCTCGATCACGGAGCGGCGATTGTCGTCTACTCCACCACGAAATACATCGGCGGTCATGGCACCTCCATCGGCGGGATCATCGTCGACGGCGGCAATTTCGACTGGGAGAACCATGGGGATCGCTTCCCCACGCTCACCCAGCCCGACCCCAGCTATCACGGGGCGGTATGGACCGAGGCCGTGAAGCCGCTTGGGCCCATCGCATTCATTATCAGGGCGCGCGTTATCCTGTTGCGGGACATCGGCGCCGCCATGAGCCCGTTCAATGCCTTCATGTTCATCCAAGGAATGGAAACGCTACCGCTGCGCATTCGCGCCCATTGCGAGAACGGAAGCAAGGTCGCGCGTTTCCTGGCGGATCACCCGAAGGTTTCAAAGGTCATTTATCCCGGCTTCCAGGACGGCGAGGCGCGACGGCGCGCCGACACCTATATGGCAGGCGGTTACGGCGCGTTGGTGGGTTTCGAACTTCAGGATGGAAGCGAAGCGGGCCGTCGCTTTATCGATTCATTGCAGATGGTTTATCATGTGGCGAATATCGGGGACGCGCGAACCTTAGCCATCCACCCGGCAAGTACGACCCACTCCCAGTTGTCGCCAGAAGACCGCTTGGCGACGGGCGTCTCCGACGGTTACGTACGATTGTCGGTGGGTATTGAACACATCGATGATATCGTCGCGGATCTCAGCCAAGCCCTCGACGCGGTATAGGTAGCGTGGTGAAACAGCCTTATCTCCCGCGTGGTCAATTCCCGCGCACGCGAATGCGGCGAAACCGGCGCACCCCATGGTCGCGGCAATTGGTCGCGGAAAACCGGCTCTCGGTATATGACCTGATATGGCCGGTGTTCGTCATCGAAGGCGAGAACAAGCGCGAGCCTGTGCCGTCCCTACCCGGTGTCGAGCGGCTTTCCATCGATGTTTTGGTCAGCATGACGGAAGACGCGTCCAGCTTGGGAATCCTCGCTGTTATGTTGTTTCCGTGTGTGGATTCCGAACTCAAGGCTCCCGATTGCGCCGAAGCCCTGAACCCGGACAACCTGGTTTGCCGAGCCGTCCGGGCCATGAAAGCAACCTGTCCAGGCATCGGTGTGATCTGCGACGTCGCGCTGGACCCGTTCAACAGCGATGGTCATGACGGCCTGGTAAGGGGCGGCGAAATACTGAACGACGAGAGCCTGGAGATTCTCTGCGCTCAGGCCGTGGTTCAGGGCATGGCCGGATGCGACGCGGTTGCCCCTTCGGACATGATGGATGGCCGGATCGGTGCAATTCGGGACGCCCTCGATACCGCCAATTTGCAGTCGGTCCAAATCATGAGCTACGCAGCCAAATATGCGTCTGCCTTCTATGGGCCATTTCGCGACGCTGTCGGCTCGGCGGGGTCGCTCAAGGGAAACAAGAAAACCTATCAGATGGATCCGGCCAACAGCGACGAAGCCATCCGGGAGGCGGCCCTCGACATCCAGGAAGGCGCCGACATGCTGATCGTCAAGCCAGGCTTGCCGTATCTCGACATCGTCAGCCGGCTCAAAGGCGCATTCGCCTTACCGACATTCACCTACCATGTCTCCGGTGAATACGCGATGCTGAAAGCCGCCAGTCAGAAAGGCTGGCTTGAATACGATACGGCTCTGATCGAAACTCTGTTGGCATTCAAGCGCGCTGGAGCCGACGGTATAATTTCTTATGCCGCACTAGACGCTGCACGCCTTCTCGCAGGACGTCACAAGCATTAACCGGCAACCCAACACACTAGCAATTTCAAAGTACTACGCGTTCTTCATGAACCAGCTTGGGGGATGTTGACCGGCGTCCCAGCAAAACCAAATATCTCAAAAAAGAACAGGATCCGACACCTTATGTTGCGCCGGATCCTGCCGTTTTACCCTATGAGAGATCGTCGAGAAAAAGCTTACTCGACGTAGTCATATGTTCCGTCTTTCCACACATAGAAGACATAGCCAGGCGCAGTCACGTCGCCCTTGTCGTCAAATCCGATCTCACCGAGAACGGTTTCGAACTGATTGCCCTTCAGGGCTTCAGCGACAGCCGCGGTATCGGTTGTACCGGCTTTTTCCGCAGCCTGTGCCCAGGCTTGAATCGCGCCGTAGGTGTACAGATTGTAGCCTTCCGGCTCGATGCCTTTGGCACGGAAACGCTCCACGACGGGCGCCGCCACCGGATTCTTCCGAGGATCGGGGCTAAATGTCATCAATGTCCCCTCGCCCGTGTCACCCGTAATCTTCCAGTATTCGTCGGTAACCAGGGCGTCACCAGAAACCAGTTGCGGCTTGTACCCTTGTTCGTGAGCTTGACGGATCATCAGACCGGCCTCAGTGTGATAACCGCCCACATAGACCACACCAATGTCTTCGGATTTTAGCTTACTGATCAGTGCCGAGTAGTCTTTTTCTCCCGCTGTGTAGGCTTCAAACATTGCCTCTTCAACACCGAGGGCATTGAGCTGCTTCTTTGTCTGATCCGCCAATCCCTTGCCATACGCCGTCTTGTCATGGAGAATCGCGATTTTTTGATCCTTGAAATTGTCGACGAGATACTGGCCGGCAACGGCGCCCTGTTGGTCATCCCGGCCGCACGTGCGGAAGACATTATCCCCACCTTCTTCGGTCAGCTTCGGATTTGTCGAAGCCGGTGAGATTTGCAGAATGTCTTCTTCCTCATAAACCTGTGAGGCTGGAATCG
Source organism: uncultured Rhodospirillales bacterium (assembly GCA_937127205.1). GTDB lineage: Bacteria > Pseudomonadota > Alphaproteobacteria > Rhodospirillales > Defluviicoccaceae > CAKZLS01. Next base: position 5,504 of record CAKZLS010000078.1, on the reverse strand, counting down.
AAGACCCCGAGCAAAAATGCCCAGCCATGAACACAACGCCGTCGCTGGCCGCCTTGTTCGCAACGGCAACAGCCTGCTTGGGATCGCATGCATCGTCTTCGATCACCAACTCGAGCTGCTTGCCAAGCACACCGCCCGCCGCGTTGATATCAATGACAGCCATCTCCGCGCCATTCTTCATTTGCTCACCAAAGGTGGCATATTGGCCGGTCATGGGTCCCGCGGTACCGATCTTGATCGTGTCCGCCGCCCAGGCGGACCCAACCCCCGCCGCGGTCAAGGCAATAGCCGCCGCGAACGCTGTTCTCACGTGCTTCATCTTAGAACTCCTTCCCATTGTTCGACTCGATCATGACTCTTATGTGACCGAAAGGTGGCCTCTTCGTAAGGTTAGTGAAAAAAAACCGATCATCAACTATATCAGGAAGTTATATCAACAAACGCGATAAAAATTGCACCTTATTGAACTCATAGGAACGGTCAGTGGCGGGTTTTCCACCCAAACAGGCCAGAACGCACGTAGAGCCATGGATATTGGTTGACCATTTTCCGCGCCCGCGTCAGACGAAATGCGAACGAACCGATCGCAATGAGGACGACGGTGTCGCTGCCGTAGCCTGTCAGCGATAACAGCTCGCCATCGAACAGCGAAAATATCAGGAACCGAGAAACAAGCCCGAGCAACGCGCAATACACGAAAAGCTGCCATACCGGCCGCCAAGTGTTCGACAGGGCTTGTCCCGTCATATACGCGGCAAAGCCGATGATGACACACGTTACGCCAAAAAATACCTGTGGCGTTGTTCCGAGAAAAGTGTCCATGATCCTCAGTGTCCACCCTCGAGATAGGCCGCTCGAACTTCAGGGTTCGCCAGTAATTCCTGACCTGTTCCGGTCAGCGTGATCTTGCCGTTAATCATCACGTAGCCACGGTGCGCCAATCGCAACGCGTGGAACGCGTTTTGCTCAACCAAAAACACCGTAACCTTCTCTTCCGCGTTGATTTCTTTGATAACATTGAAAATCTGCTTAACGACCATTGGCGCCAGTCCCAGCGAGGGCTCGTCCAGCAACAACAATCGCGGGCGGCTCATCAACGCTCGCCCGATCGCCAGCATCTGTTGCTCGCCACCCGACAGCGTTCCGCCGCGCTGACCTTGGCGTTGCTCCAGGATCGGAAATAGCGAAAACACTTTTTCAAGGTCTTCGGCGAAGAACTTCGGGTCCGCCGTGGTCGCCCCCATTTGGAGGTTCTCCATAATGGTCATCCGGGGAAAAATGCGTCTTCCCTCGGGAGATTGGGCGATACCCGAGCAAATAATGTCGTGAGTTCGCGCTTTGGTGATATCCGTACCATCGAAAACCACCTGCCCCCGCGCCGCGCCGGGATCTCCGCAAATGGTCATGAGCAGCGTCGACTTGCCGGCACCATTGGCACCGATCAATGACACGATCTCGCCAGCATGCACTTCGAGATCGACCCCGCGCAGAGCCTCGATATTGCCGTAGAAGGTGTGAACGCCGGATACGGTTAGCATTTGTTGCATGTTCTCACCTTTTATCCGACTTATCCGACGCCAAGTCTTCCGCAACTTCGGGCGGCAACTCTTCATCTTCCTCTTCGCCAAGGTAAGCACGGATCACAGCGGGATCATTGCGTACCTCGTCCGGATTTCCATCGGAAATCTTGCGCCCATAATCGAGAACGACAATGTGATCGGAAATCTCCATGACCACACTCATGTCATGTTCGATCAGCAGCAGCCCGATGTTATGCTCGTCACGAATGAAGGTGAGCAATCTGTTGAGATCGGCCGACTCTCTGGGGTTAAGGCCGGCAGCCGGCTCATCCAGGCAGAGCAGAACCGGTTCGGTACACATGGATCGAGCGATCTCGAGGCGCCGCTGATCGCCGTATGGCAAATTCCCGGCGTCCCAATCCGCGCGATCCTCCAGACCCACGCGATTGAGCCAATATCGAGCCAATTCAACGGCCTCCGCCTCGGCATGACGATAGCGCGGGAGACCGAACAAGCCAGCAAATGTGAATGCCGACGCTTCCATCAATTTGTTGTGCTGGGCCACGATCAAGTTCTCGAGAACGGACATCTGAGAAAACAGGCGGATATTTTGAAACGTGCGCGCGACCGCCGCCTTCTGAGGGATCTGGTATCCCTCCATCCGTTCCAACAAGTACGGCCCTTTTCGCGGATGATTGAGCGTAAGTCGCCCGACGGTCGGCTTGTAGAACCCCGTCAAACAGTTGAATACCGTAGTCTTTCCGGCGCCGTTCGGACCGATAATGGCTGTGATCTTCTTGTCCTCGGCGTCGAAGGATACGTCGTCGATCGCAACCAACCCTCCGAACCGCATTGTTAGATGCTCGACACCGAGGAGCGGCGCATTGGGATCGACACGCTCGCTACGCAACGCACTCATGCGGATTCCTCCGCGGCCTGTGTTTTCTCGGGAGGCCCGCCATCGCGTTCGCGCCAAAGTCGTATGGTGGGTTCTCGGTGAGCAAGCAGCCCGGAAGGACGCCAGATCATGATCAGCACCATGGCGGCCCCGAACGCCAGCATCCGGTACTGCTGCAATTCACGGAAAAACTCCGGCAAGCCGATCAAAATAATGGCTGCGAGCACAACGCCAATTTGGCTCCCGAAGCCACCGAGCACGACGACCGCAAGGATGACCGCCGACTCGACGAACGTGAAACTTTCCGGGCTGATGAAGCCCTGACGCGTCGCGAAAAACGACCCGGCAAAGCCGCCGAACATGGCGCCGATGGAGAAAGCCGTCAATTTTGTGTTGCGCGGGTTCATTCCCAACGATCGGCAGGCGATTTCGTCTTCGCGCAGCGCTTCCCAAGCGCGGCCTATGGGAAGTTTACGGATCCTCAACGTGAACAAATTGGTGATGAGCGCCAGCGCCAGGATAACGTAGTACATAAAGATAATTCGATCGATCGGCGAATAGGTGAGACCGAAGAAACCATGAAAGGTCTCCCCCCCATCGCTTGCCGAGCGCGAAAACGGAAGGCCGAAGAACGTCGGGCGGGGAATTCCCGAGATGCCGTCGGGACCGTTGGTGAACTCGTACCAATTAAGCAAGATCACCCGGATCATCTCACCAAACCCCAACGTAACGATGGCGAGATAATCTCCCCGCAGCCGCAACACCGGAAAGCCGAGAATGATGCCGGCCGTCGCCGCCATCAGTCCGGCAAAGGGCAGACAAACCCAAAATCCCAAGTCGTAATGCGTCGCCAGCAGCGCATAGCTGTAGGCTCCGACGGCATAGAACGCCACGTACCCAAGATCGAGCAATCCGGCGAGGCCGACAACGATGTTAAGCCCCCAGCCGAGCATGACGTATGTCACGACCAAGATGGCGATATCCAGCAACCGGCGGTCGACCTTGGGAACAAACGGGCTGTCGGGAAAAAACGCCAACAGCGGGAAAACAACCGCGATACCGAGCAGCAAAGGCCCGATAAAACGAGATGCCCGCTGCACACGCGCGGCGAAATTATCCATCGCCTTTTCTCGGTCGACGACCGTCTTGGCGGAAGCCCCCGTATGACGCAATGCCCAGAAGGCGCGAAGGGTGAATACGCCAGCCATAATGACGACGATCCAGTTGACGACAACATCACCGACCGGAAGATAGTTTTTGAGCGTTTCCGCGGTTTCCGCATCGAAAAAGTTCAGCGACAAAAGCGCCACAAGCATCAGCACGGTGAACGGCAATGCGACCACAAGAACAGGGAACGGTCTTCCCTCTCGCAGCAGAACAATCGCGAGGCGGCCAAAAAACCCGAGAAGCGTGACAGCGACAACCGCCCCGAAACGGGTCGCAATCTCAAGACCTCCCGGAACGTCTTCCGTGTAAAAGGCCACCATCCCCACAGCGAGTGCGAACATGACGAGCGCCGTCAGGCCGCACTCTTTTACGACCGCGGGAAGGTCCAGGGGTCTCGCAGCGGTATCGGACATGGATGCGCCGGTGGTCGACATGCTTGCCTCACACTTTTTCGATGTCGGGCTTTCCGAGCAGCCCGGTTGGTCGGAATATGAGCACAAGGACAAGGATCGCGAATGCCGCCACATCTTTATATTCGACGGTAAAGTAGCCTGACCAGAAAGCCTCAATAAGTCCGATCAGCAAACCGCCGAGCATGGCCCCCGGGAGGGATCCGATCCCACCGAGCACGGCTGCCGTGAATGCCTTGATACCGGCGAGAAATCCAATAAAGAAATCGATCACACCATAGCTCAACAGGAACATCATGCCTGCGACCGAGGCCAAGGCCGCACCCATGACGAAAGTAAGCGAAATGGTTTTATCCACATTGATGCCGATCAATGCCGCCATTCCCCGATCTTGCTCGCAGGCACGCTGAGCGCGCCCAAGAGCGGTGCGAGTGATGATCAGCGTAAACGCCACCATCAAAACGAGGGTCAAAACCCAAATAAACAAGCGAAGGTAACTAAGTGAGACGATGTAATCGCCGCTTTGCATGATTTCGAAGCCGCCGGAAATAAGCGGCTGCATCGGCCGAACCCGAGCCCCCTGCAAAATCTGAACGTAGTTCTGCAGGAAAATGGACATGCCGATCGCTGTAATCAGTGCGGCCAACCTGGGCGAACCTCGAAGGGGCCGGTAGGCAATACGTTCTAATGTCCATCCGTACATGGATGTGAGAATCATGGCTATAATGAGCGTTAACAGCAACGCGAGTGGAACCCACGTAATCCCGAGCAGCCCAAGGACCATCAATGAAAGAAGACAAATGAAAGAGCCGATCATGAAGATTTCACCATGGGCGAAATTGATCATGCCGATGATGCCGTACACCATCGTGTAACCGATGGCGATAAGCCCGTAGATCGCCCCAAGGGTCAGGCCGTTAATAAGTTGCTCGACGAAATATGCCATTGGCGACCTTTCTCAAAGTCATGTTAGCGATGTCACGACGTAACCGACGGTGAGTCCCAAGCCTGTGGATTGCGGCCACTGTGAGGCAGGAAAGTCATAGCTCGCCATACATCGCGGTACAACTGCACGCGAACAGTACGCGGCGGCTTTCGTTTTCGAGATGAAACAAACTCAAACCTTCGAGACGGAATGCACCTCAGCGCTCCCTAACCGAGATGTATTCATTGGCATTTACCGTTTCTTCCATGGTGTCGCCATAGCCTCAGGCCGTGTCAAGTGAAAAAGGTCGGAATTCAAGGTTTGCGTGGCAGGTATTCGGCAACCTGATTGGGCATCATAACGGCTCTCTATCAACGCAAATTGGTCCTCGTCTTCTTGGCCAACTGGATGTTCTGCTCCGCCAGGAGCACCCTGCAAGCAGCGGAACTTCTCGAAAACCGCGCCCCCGACGACGCCAGCCGCGTGCGTCTGGTCACCTGGACGGGCTGCACACGAGAGGGCGCGGTCAAACTCTTGCGTGCGGAAGGCGGCGGTCACGCCGTTCCCAGTTTCGCCCCCGTTTC
>CAKZLS010000077.1 GCA_937127205.1 uncultured Rhodospirillales bacterium | reverse complement strand
GTTTTTTCCATCGCTGCGACCATGCCCGGGAGTTTCACCATGGTTTGGGAAACCTCGGAGAGAGTGTCTTGAATGCGGGCCTGTGGTCCCAGGTTCTCGGCCACCCAGTTCTGAACCAACGGGCGTGCTAACATCCACATGTTGACTTCCGGACACAGCTTTCGGCCGCTGCCTTCGGCAACAAGCATGGTCCGCTGCAGCAACAGCAGTTGCGGTTGCGCTTCCATGCCGAAAGCCTCGGTCACCTTGAACAAATGCCCCAGCAGGCTGGCCACGGAAATCTCATTCTGCGGTTTGTCCATGATCGGCTCGGCGATGGACCGGCAGGCCTGCGTGAAGGTGCCGATATTTCGATCGGCCGGTACCCAGCCCGCCTCAAAGTGAACTTCGGCGACGCGCCGATAGCCGCGGCTCAGAAACGCCAGAAGGATCTCGCCGAGAATATTCCGGTTCTTGCGGTCGACCCGGCCCATGATCCCGAAATCCACCACCGCGATGCTGCCGTCCGCGCGCACGAACAGGTTTCCCGGGTGAAGATCGCCGTGAAAATATCCATCCCGGAAAATCTGCCGGAAAAACGACTCGGCCGCCCGTGTCAGAATGACCTGGGGATCGTGTCCCGCCTCGATAATGGCATCGCGCTCATCGAAGGGGATACCGGTAATGCGCTCGATTGTGAGAACCCGGCGCGCGGTTCGTGCCCAATCCACGTCGGGAACCTTAAACACCGGATCGCCGACGAAATTATCCGCCAATTCAGCCGCCGCCGCGGCCTCGAACCGGAGGTCCATCTCCATTTGAACGGTTTCCACAATGGTTTGCAGCGAGTCCACCGGTCGCAGGCGGCGCAATTCCGGAATGTTCGTTTCGATGAGTTCTGCCCCCCAAAGAAACAGTTCGAGGTCGCGTTCGAACGCCTGTTCGATACCCGGCCGGAGGACTTTGACCGCAACCTCTCGCCCTTCCGTGTCGACGGCGAAATGAACCTGGGCGATGGACGCGGCCGCCACCGGTTCGTCATCGAACGACCGGAACAGCGCGGTCACGGGCTTGCCAAGTTGCTCCTCGATGATGGCTCGAGCCTCTACGCCCGAAAAGGGCGGTAGGCGGTCCTGCAATTTGGACAGGTCGCCGGCAATGTCCTCGCCAAACAGATCCGACCGTGTGGAAAGCGCCTGACCGAGCTTGATAAAGGAGGGCCCCGCCTCATGAAGAGCGCTCGCCAGCCGCTCTCCCGGCCGCCCGGGCGCGCGCCGGCGGGAAACAAGTTTTGCGAAAAAGACGATGACCGGCGCGACGCCGAACGCCTCCAAGGGGAACAGCGCATCGTGGCGCGCCAGAATACGGGCGATGGAAACCAGGCGCACCATGCTCCGCACGCTTCGGACGATAGCGTGCGCGCGACGCGCCGGGTTGCTTTCCAGCCCCTTAATTTGCAGCGGAATCACGTTCGCCAGGCCGAATGAAGGGCCGCGATCCCGCCTGACAGGTTGCGGCATTTGACCTTACTAAGGCCTGCCTCGCCGATCATCCTCGCGAACGTGGTCTGGTTCGGAAAGCGGCGGATGCTCTCTGCCAGATATTGATAGGCCTCTTTGTCTCCCGCCACTCTTTCACCCAGCACGGGCAAAACATTGAACGAGTAGGCATCGTAAAGGCGGTCGAGCAGGGGAATCACGACCTCGCTGAATTCCAGGCACAGGAAACGTCCGCCAGGTTTGAGCACGCGGCGCGCTTCCGCAAGGGCGTTGGGAACGCGCGTGACGTTGCGGATGCAGAAGGCGGTGGTATAGGCGTCCACCGAGGCGTCGGCGATGGGAAGCCGTTCGGCATCGCCACAAAGCCACTCCACATCCGCCGTCCGTCCGGCTTCCAGGGCCCGATCTCGGCCCACCTCCAGCATTTCCTCGTTAATATCCACCACGGTGACGTCGCCGCCGTCCCGGTCGAGGAAACGGAAGGCGATGTCGCCGGTCCCGCCCCCGACGTCCAGAAGCCGCATACCCGGCCGGGGGCTGAGCCAGTCGATCATCACGCTTTTCCAGAATCGGTGGATGCCGCCGCTCATGAGATCGTTCATGAGGTCGTAGCGGAACGCGACACTGTCGAACACGCCCTTGACCAGACCGGCTTTCTGGTCGGTGCCCACGCTACGAAAACCGAAATGGGTGCTGTCCTCGGCGTCCTGCTCCGCGACGCCGTCGTTGAATTCTTGAATTGGCTTGTTCATGGGACAGAACCATAGCCGAAGCGAAACGTCCGCGCTACCTTGGGGCCATGCCCGAACTTCCCGAAGTTGAAACCGTTCGCCAAGGTCTGGCCGATGTCCTGGAGGGTCAGCGGCTGGTTGCCGTATCGGCGCGCAGACCAGACCTCCGATTCCCGATCCCGGCGGACTTTCAATCCCGGATAACCGGCCGTCGCGTGGCTTCGGTCGGCCGCCGGGCCAAGTTCTTGCTGATCCGTCTGGACGGGGACCTGGTCCTGCTCAGCCACTTGGGTATGTCGGGTAGTTTTCGCATTTTTTCCGGCGAAGCGCCTCCGCTGCAACCCCACGATCACATCGAGCTTCAAACCGGGGCCGGGGTTACGGTGCGTTATCATGACCCCCGCCGCTTCGGCTTCGTCGACCTGTCGGCGGCCGAGGACACTTCCGTCCATCCAATGTTGGCCAAACTGGGACCCGAACCGCTGGAGGCGAACTTCACGGGGCGTTATTTGGCGTCGCAACTCCGCGGACGCGCCACGTCGGTGAAAGCGGCGATACTCGATCAGCGCGTGGTCGCGGGCATGGGTAACATTTATGCTTGCGAGAGCCTGTTTCGCGCCGGCATTTCGCCCAGAAGAACCGCGGCGACGGTCGTCGGCAAACGCGCGGAAGCGCTGGTATCGGCGATCCGTGACGTCCTCGCGCAGGCCATTGGCGCGGGCGGTTCGTCGTTGCGCGATCATCGTCAACCGTCCGGGGAACTGGGCTATTTTCAGCATCGATTCGCGGTTTACGGATGTGCTGGGCAACCGTGCCCCGGCTGCACCTGCGACCTTGCAAGCAGCGGCGGCGTTCGTCGCATCGTTCAGGCCGGCCGGTCCACATTCTATTGTGCGAAACGACAGCGCTGATGGTATAGCGGTGATCATGTTCTATCCGTTTCGACCCAAGGTGATACTCGCTCTCGTGCTTGCCCTCGGCTCTCTGTGTGCCGTTGCCGCCGCCGATGATCGTTTTGTCGGCGGTATGGAAGGCGTTCCCTTGATGATGGGGCTGACTGAGATCCCCGAGGAAAGAGTCGATCTCGACAGCCCGGCGGGTCGGATTGTCCAGGCCGCGGCGTCCGGCGGGGCATCGAAAGCGGACGTTTTGGAATTCTATACCGATACATTGGCAAAACTCGGCTGGCACGCGGAAGGAGCGGGCGTTTATCGCCGTAATGGGAAAACGCTCGCCATCGAGTTGGAGGAAAGCATGTCACCGGGGATCACCGTGCGCTTTGCCCTGTTCCCGGATGAGAAAACCAAAGATCCATAAGATACAGAAAAAAATATAGCGGTTGAGGAGAAACACAATGGCATATGAAAACATCCTGGTCGAAACGCGTGGCGGGGTCGGCCTGGTCACCCTGAACAGACCGAAGGCCATGAACGCGCTGAACGCGGCGCTGATGGCGGAATTGGCACTGGCCATCGACGAATTCGACGGTGACGACGCCATTGGCGCCATCGTCATCACGGGAAACGAAAAGGCATTCGCGGCCGGCGCCGATATCAAGGAAATGAAAGATAAGTCTTTCATGAGCGCTTATCTGGAAGATTTCTTGACCACCAAGTGGGAGCGGGCCGCCACCTGTCGTAAACCGGTGATCGCGGCAGTAAGCGGCTTTGCTCTTGGCGGCGGATGCGAACTGGCGATGATGTGCGACATCATCTACGCGGCCGATACCGCCAAATTCGGTCAACCCGAGATCACCATCGGCGCCATACCGGGATTGGGCGGCACCCAGAGGTTGACGCGCGCCGTCGGTAAGGCAAAAGCGATGGAGCTGTGCCTGACCGGCCGGATGATGGATGCCGAGGAAGCGGAGAGGTGCGGACTGGTGAGCCGCGTGGTGCCGGCCGCCGACCTGGTGGATGAGGCGATCAAGACCGCCGGGAAAATCGCGGGATTGTCGCGCCCTCTGGCAATGATCACCAAGGAAGCGGTCGATCGGGCGTTCGAGACGACCCTGGCGGAAGGCCTTCACTTTGAACGGCGCATGTTCCACGCCATTTTCGCGACCGAGGATCAGAAGGAAGGCATGACGGCCTTTGCCGACAAGCGCAAGCCGGAATTCCGCAACCGCTGATTAACCGCTGATGCTCGGGCTTGGCGTGATTTCCGCCGTGTCGGCCTTTATCGGCGGTTGACGCGGCGGAACGCTATGGAATATGAGTACCTGCTCATGTTTTGGAATTGTGTTAGGACGCGTGCGCGGCACGCTTAGTTGAGTGGAAAGATGGCCCATCATCAATCGGCAAAGAAACGTATTCGGCAGATCAAACGACGCACCGAGGTCAATCGCGGCCGCATCGGTCCCATGCGTACGTCGTTGCGGAAGGTGGAAGACGCGATCGCGTCGGGAGACCGGGAGCAAGCCGCGGCTGCGTTTCGCATTGCTCAGCCGCATTTGATGCGAGGCGCACAGAGAGGCGTGGTCCACCGGAACACGGTGTCAAGAAAACTCTCGCGTCTGTCGGCTCGAATCAAGGCGATGTCCGCCTAGGTCCGACTATTCGGAAAATATAATTCGGTTTGTGTCGAGGCGTGGCGCCATTGGTGCGCGCGCTTCATTCGGCGCTGGAAAGTTCTTAACGAAGCCATCGCGCCTTTGTGGAACCCTATTTCTCTTGTGCGGATTTTTCTTCGCTCTGTAGACATGGAGTTTTCAGTGCACCCTGTGGTTGTTTCGGTGGATATTCGTTCGCAATCCTGTCAAGACAAATTTTTCTTTCGTTCCCCTTTCGATCACGTTGCATGAGAACATCGCTGGCAGTACAGTTTCGGGCGTAGAGCGAAAGCCGAATGTGAGTGCAAGCAAAAGTTGAGCGCTCGGCGGGTAACGCGAAAACAAACGTATATTCAAAATTGCTAATTTCTATTACAAGAGTTTGGTTTCGTAGAAAAAAATGACTGTAATTGCATTTTTTCTGAAGTACCGTCGATCGTTACACGCCATATAAAATAAAAACAAAATAAAAGTTGTTAAGTAGACGCGGTGCGAATGTTGTGGTGTGTTTGGAGAAAGGGTGAGGGCATTCCCGTTTAGAGGTTGATTCAACAGCGATTTTCAAAAGAAAGAAGGTGTTGCGTGGATTGGCCTGCGACAGGGGACCTGCGGCGGTTTCAACCTTTTGGTCGTCGACATTAGGACGGCGTGGCGCCAAAGCAGCAGCGACGGGTACGACGGCTCGATTGGGTCGATCTTACGATTGCTGCCATATCGGTGGCTGTGACTGGTCGGGGGAAGCTGTCGTCTTAAGTGCGGCATCGAGGGTTTCCGAGGAGAGGGCGACAGGATGGTGACGAAGGGTGAGCTGGTTCCTTCCATTGACGTGCAATGGCAACGCGTTTGCGGTCTTTTGCGGGCCGAAGTCGGTGAGGCGGCTTATCGGAGTTGGCTGAAGCCCATCACGCTCGAGGGCGAGAGTGGCGGCACGATCACCATGTCCGTTCCAACGCGTTTCATGCGCGACTGGGTGGTTGCTCACTATGTGGATCGCCTGAGGACTCTGTGGGGGGGCGAAAACCCCGCGGTTCGGGGGGTAGACGTTGTTATACAGCCGCAGCGCGCGCCGGCCGAACCGGTCCCGCTGTTTCGCAGGCCTTGCGCGGCGCAGGAAAGGCCCTACATCGGCATGCAGGATGTTCCTCCGCAGCGCGGGTTCGATGTCAACGATATCGGCGCTCCGCTCGATCCTCGTTTCACCTTCGATCAGTTTGTCGTCGGCAAGCCCAATGAATTTGCCTATGCGGCCGCCCGAAGGGTGGCGGAAGCCAAGCGTGTTCCGTTCAATCCCCTGTTCCTCTACGGCGGCGTGGGGCTTGGTAAGACCCATCTCATGCATGCCATCGCTTGGCACATTCGCGAACGCGAGCCGCGCCGCACGGTGATTTACCTGTCGGCGGAGAAGTTCATGTACCGGTTTATCCGGGCGCTGCGCGAGCAGAACACCGTCGACTTCAAGGAGCAGTTCCGCTCGGCGGATGTGTTGCTGATCGACGACGTACAATTCATCAGTGGAAAGGAGTCCACCCAGGAGGAGTTCTTCCACACCTTCAACACCCTGGTGGATCAGGGGCGCCAGATCGTGCTGTCGGCCGATAAATCCCCCAGTGACCTGGATGGGATCCAGGAACGCCTGAAATCGCGGCTCAACTGCGGCCTGGTTGCCGATATTCACGCGACCACCTACGAGTTGCGGCTTGGCATCCTGCAGGCCAAGGCGGAACGCCTCGAGACGGACATTCCGCGCAAGGTCATGGAGTTTCTCGCCCACAAGATTTCCTCCAACGTTCGCGAGTTGGAAGGCGCGCTCAATCGGGTGGTCGCCCACGCCCAGTTGGTAGGCCGGGACATCACTTTGGAGACCTCGCAGGAAGTCCTGCACGATTTGATTCGCGCCAACGACCGCCGGGTCACCATCGACGATATCCAAAAACAGGTGGCGTCGCACTTCAACGTCCGGGTCGCCGACATGCATTCGGCCCGGCGCGCCCGGTCGGTGGCGCGTCCCCGCCAAGTGGCGATGTATCTGGCCAAGCAGTTGACATCGCGCTCCCTGCCGGAAATCGGCCGCAAATTCGGCGGCCGGGACCACACCACGGTGATGCACGCGGTCAGGAAAATCGACGAATTGCGCGAGATCGATCCCGCCTTCGCCGAGGATGTAGAGTTGCTTCGGCGGATGCTGGAAGGCTGAGCGCCTCGGCGACCGCCGCTTTCCCCTCCACCATGACGAATTCGCTGCGACTTTCAAAGGCCTCTGCTATAATGGGTGAGTCTCGGCGGGGTTTCCTCGCCTTCTTTGTCGACGCGCCGGAGTTTATTGCAGGTTATCCGTCGCGCCAGCCCTCATAGACGGCATACACCGGAAAGACGGATCAGACCGCGGATCGCAAGAACGTTATGAAACTGACCATTGAACGCAGTGCCTTGCTCAAGTCTCTCGGACATGTTCAGAGTGTCGTTGAGCGGCGCAACACCATTCCCATTCTCTCCAACGTCAAGATGGAGGCCGCGGACGAGGCCTTGAGCCTGAACGCCACCGACATGGACTTGGCCGTTGCCGAGAGCGTTGGCGCCGAAGTGGCGAGCCCCGGGGTGACGACAGTGCCGGCCCACACTCTATATGAGATCGTCCGCAAGCTGCCCGAGGGCGGACAGGTGGAGTTCGACGCCACCGGCGGCGGCGATCGCCTGACGCTGCGTTGCGGTCGGTCCCGGTTTACGCTGTCCTGCCTGCCGATCGATGACTTCCCGGTCATGGGCAGCGAGGACTTACCCTTCACCTTCCATCTCGCCGCGCGGGATCTGCGCAGTCTGGTCGACCGGACGCGATTCGCCATTTCCACGGAAGAGACCCGATATTATCTCAACGGCATCTACCTGCACGCGGTCGAGGACGATGGCGTTAAGCTGCTCCGTGCCGTCGCCACCGACGGTCATCGGCTGGCCAGTGTCGAGGTGCCGCTGCCGGACGGCGCGACCGGGATGCCCGGGGTGATCGTCCCGCGCAAGACCGTCGCCGAGGTCCGCAAGCTGATCGACGAAAGCACGGACGACGTGAGCATCGCACTTTCGGAGAGCAAGATCCAATTCACCATCAATCAGGCGGTGCTGACCTCCAAGCTGATCGACGGGACGTTCCCGGACTACGAACGGGTGATCCCGGCCGGCAACAACAATCAGCTCGACGTGGACTGCAAGCTGTTCGCCGAGGCCGTCGACCGGGTGTCGGCCATCTCCAGCGAGCGGTCGAAGGCGGTCAAGCTGTCGTTGGCGAACGGTGTGCTGGTGCTGTCGGCGAGCAGTCCGGAGCACGGCAATGCGGCCGAGGAGCTGGAGGTCCACTACGAAGGCGACGAGCTGGAGATCGGATTTAATTCACGCTATCTCCTCGATATCACCCAGCAGATCGAGGGTGAAAGCGCCCGATTCTCCTTGGCGGACGAGAAATCGCCCACCATTTTGCAGGAAATGGGCGATGCCAGCGCCATCTACGTGCTGATGCCGATGCGCGTGTGAATGGAGCGGCCGCTGCAAGACTTATGGGGGCCGGATACGCTTCACCGTTCGCACCAAATGCATTCCGAACGCATGTCTTCCGAACCTGGATCCGGCGATTCCGTGTCCGATCGTTATCGCCCCTTTGGGCGGCGGCTGTCCGTGGCCCGTCTCACCCTCACCGATTTCCGCTGCTATGAATTCGAGCGGCTGGAAACGGGCCCGGCTCCGGTGGTGCTCACCGGTTCCAACGGCGCCGGCAAGACCAGCATTCTCGAAGCGTTGTCCATGCTGGCGCCGGGGCGGGGGCTGCGCCGGGCGCGGCTGGACGAACTGCCAAGGTGGCGACCCGACGGATCGGCGTCCTCTGGCTGGGCGGTGGCGGCGCGTCTGAGCGGACCCAACGACGAGGTCGACGTGGGCACCGGCTGCGAAGCCGCGAGCCCCCTCGCAGGCGCCCCGGCGGCGCGGGAGCGGCGTCAGGTGCGCATTGACGGGCGGCCGGGAAAGAGCCAGGCGGCTCTGGCCGAGGTCCTCGGCGTGGCATGGCTGACACCGGAGATGGACCGGCTTTTCCTGGACGGCGCCGCATCGCGGCGGCGGTTTCTCGACCGGCTGGTGTTCGGTCTCGACCCGGCCCATGCCGGCCGCGTCGCGGCTTATGAGCGCGCCATGCAACAACGCTCCCGGCTATTGCGTCAAGGCCAGGCCGATCCCGTCTGGCTGTCGGCGCTGGAGGACAGCATGGCCACCAAGGGCGTGGCGGTGGCGGCGGCCCGGCGCGACGCCACGGCGCGGCTGACCCGGGCGAGCGCGCGCGGCGCCGGCCCTTTTCCGGCCGCAACTCTCGACTCTGCGGGGCACGTGGAAGATTGGCTGGATCAGGATCCGGCACTGTCCGTGGAGGACAAGCTGCGCGCCGCGCTGGAGGCGTCGCGGGCCAGGGACGCCGACACCGGCGGCGCGGCCATCGGACCGCATAAGGGCGACCTGGCGGTAGGGCATGCCGCTACAGGCCGGCCGGCGGCCCAATGTTCGACCGGTGAGCAGAAGGCGCTGCTGGTGGCGATCGTTCTGGCCAGCGCCCGGGTTCAGTCGGAAGATCGGGGGATGACCCCGATCGTTCTGCTGGATGAAGTGGCCGCCCACCTCGACGCCCGTCACCGGTCGGCTCTGTTCGATGCCGTGGCGGCGTTGGATGTGCAAGCCTGGTATGCTGGAACCGACCGCGCCGTATTCGAGCCCCTCCGGGGGCGCGCTCAATTTTTCGCCGTCGAGAGCGCGGCGGCAACGGCTTCCCCATGGAAGGGATGAGACGATGACATGGATGATCAACGCAGCGAGCAAGGCCAGCGCTTCCAGGGGCGAAATCGATGACTGATCCGACAGCCCCAGGCACGCCTGAAACCGATCCCGAACTCGATCCGGAGATCTACGACGCTGGATCCATCAAGGTGCTGCGCGGCCTCGAAGCGGTGCGCAAGCGGCCCGGTATGTATATCGGCGACACCGATGACGGCACCGGTCTTCATCATATGGTCTATGAGGCTGTGGACAACGCCATCGACGAGGCGCTCGGCGGGTACTGCGATTTCGTTACGGTGACGCTCAATGGCGACGGCTCGGTCACCGTCACCGACAACGGCCGCGGCATCCCGGTGGACATCCACCATGAAGAGGGGGTTTCGGCGGCGGAAGTGATCATGACCCAGCTGCACGCCGGCGGCAAATTCGACCAGAACTCCTACAAGGTCTCCGGCGGTCTGCACGGTGTTGGCATTTCCGTGGTCAACGCGCTCTCGGACATCATGACGCTGCGCATCTGGCGCGACGGCAAGGAGCACCTGATCCGGTTCAAGGACGGCGAGGCCGAGGTCCCGCTGGCGGTGGTGGGCGACGCGCCCCTGACCGACAAGGGCGAACCCAAGACCGGCACCGACATCACCTTCCTGCCGTCCACCGCCACCTTCACCATGACCGAGTTCGATTTCGCCACCCTCGAGCACAGGTTGCGCGAACTGGCGTTCCTGAACTCCGGCGTCCGGCTGCGGCTCACCGATGCCCGTCCGGTGGATCCGGTGGTTGTAGACCTGCACTACGAGGGCGGGCTGAAGGCCTTCGCCGCCTATCTCGACCGGTCGAAGTCTGTATTCCTCGGCGAGCCCATCAGTGTGCAGGGCGAACGCGACGGCCTGGTGGTGGAGTTGGCGATGCAGTGGAACGACAGCTACCACGAGACCATGCTGTGCTTCACCAACAACATCCCGCAGAAGGACGGTGGCACCCACTTGGCCGGTTTCCGTGGTGCGCTGACCCGGACCATCAACGCCTACGCCGCGGCTGCCGGCATCGCCAAGAAGGAGAAGGTCTCCATCACCGGCGATGATGCCCGCGAAGGGTTGACCTGCGTGCTCTCGGTGAAGGTGCCCGACCCCAAGTTTTCGTCGCAGACCAAGGACAAGCTGGTGTCCTCGGAGGTTCGCCCGGTGGTGGAGAACATCGTCGGCGACCAGCTGCAGCAGTGGTTCGAGGAGCACCCCGGCGAGGCCAAGAAGGTGATCGGCAAGATCGTCGAGGCCGCCGCCGCCCGCGAGGCCGCCCGCAAGGCGCGCGAGCTGACCCGGCGCAAGGGCGCGCTGGATATCACCTCTCTGCCCGGCAAGCTCGCCGATTGCCAGGAGCGCGACCCGGCCAACAGCGAACTGTTCCTGGTGGAGGGCGACTCCGCCGGCGGCTCCGCCAAGCAGGCCCGCAACCGCTCCAACCAGGCGATCCTGCCGCTTCGGGGAAAGATCCTCAATGTGGAGCGCGCCCGGTTCGACAAGATGCTGGGCTCGCAGGAAATCGGCACCCTGATCGCGGCGCTCGGCACCGGCATCGGCCGCGAGGACTTCGACGTGGAGAAGTGCCGCTACCACAAGATCATCATCATGACCGACGCCGACGTGGACGGCAGCCACATCCGCACCCTGCTGCTCACCTTCTTCTTCCGCCAGATGGGCGAATTGATCGAGCGCGGGTACCTTTATATTGCCCAGCCGCCGCTCTACCGGGCGAAACGCGGCCAGTCCGAGGTTTATCTCAAGGATGATCCGGCCCTGGAGGACTATTTGTTCAGCTCGGCCATGGACGAGGGCACGGTTTTCGTCACCGGCAATGGCGAGCAGATCGCCGGCGCCGATCTGCGTGCCCTGGTGGAGGAGGCGCGCGAGGTTAAGGTCCGCATCGGCCGGCTCGCCAAGCACGTGCCCATGTCCATGCTGGAGCAGGCCTCCATTTCCGCCGCGCTGGATCCCGAGATATTGTCCGATCGCGAACGCGCGGAGGCCGCCGCCGCCTATATCGCCAAGCGCCTGGACGCCATCGAGCCGCCGGAGAGCAAGGGTTGGCATGGCGCGCCGCTGCCGGACGGTGGCCTGGAGTTCACCCGCACGCTGCGCGGCGTTACCGAGCGCTACGTTATCGACGGCGCCTTGATCGAAAGCGCCGAGGCGCGGCGCCTCAACAAGAACGCCGACAAGCTGCAGCAGAGGTACGAAAAGCACGGCATGCTGACCATAAAGGGAAAGGAGCACCGCATCACCGGTCCCATATCGCTGATGGACCAGGTCATGGAGGTGGCCCGCAAGGGCATCGGCATCCAGCGTTACAAGGGCCTCGGCGAGATGAACCCCGATCAGCTGTGGGAAACCACGCTCGATCCCAACGTCCGCACCCTGCTGCAGGTTAAGGTCAGCCACATGGACGACGCTGAGGACCTGTTCTCCACCCTCATGGGCGACACCGTGGAAACGCGGCGCGAGTTCATCGAAACCAACGCCCTCAAGGTGGTCAACCTGGACGTCTGATTCTGACGATAAAACTCCCGAGGGGGCGGAGGTGTCAAAGAAGAGGGGCGGGGCCGAAGCCCCGCCCATTGCGTTGATGCCGGAAGGACGCCGGCGCAGAGGATGAAGTCGTCCGCGTTCCACTGCCAGGGCTGTACGAAGCCGTCATCGACGAGGATCGCCATATCGGGAGCGGGACCGGGTACCGTGTTCGCCTGGACCACAGTGTCGCCGGGGCTGAAGAAATCGTTTTGGACGCGCACCTGACCGACGCCGCTGAAAGGATTGGTGCCGATGAACACAAAAGCCTGATTGCCGGGCATGAACGGATTGGCATCGATGTCCGAAAGATCGATTTTGTCACCAAAGTGGAATCGGGCTCCTTCGAACTTGTCGATGAAATCGCGGCCAAAACCGGCAGGCGATTCGGCAACTGAGTTATAGTCGAAGATGTCAAAGCCGGGCCCGCCGTTAAGGTAATCCGCCCCTAGACCGCCAAAGAGTCGGTCATGGCCTTGGTCTCCATAGAGCTTGTCGTTGCCTACGCCACCGTCGAGCTTGTCGTTCCCGAAACCGCCATGGAGCTCGTCATGGCCCTGGTTTCCATAGAGTTGGTCATGGTTCTGGTTTCCGTAGAGCTTGTCGTTGCCGAAGCCACCATAGAGCTTGTCGTTCCCCCAACCGCCTTCGAGCCGGTCATGGCCGCGGTCTCCGTAGAGCTTGTCGTTGCCGAAGCCACCCCACAGATGGTCGTTCCCCCAACCGCCGTGGAGTTCGTCATGGTTCTGGTTTCCGTAAAGCTTATCGTTGCCTAGGCCACCATAGAGCTTGTCGTTCCCCCAACCGCCTTCGAGCCGGTCATGGCCGCGGTCTCCGTAGAGCTTGTCGTTGCCGAAGCCACCCCACAGATGGTCGTTCCCCCAACCGCCATGGAGCTCGTCATGGCCGTGGTCTCCGTAGAGCTTGTCGTTGCCTAGGCCACCATAGAGCTTGTCGTTCCCGAAACCACCATGGAGCTCGTCATGGCCTTTGTCTCCGTAGAGCTTGTCGTTGCCTAAGCCACCATAAAGCTTGTCGTTTCCGAAACCACCATGGAGCTCGTCATGGCCCTGGTCACCACGGAGTTCGTCATGGTTCTGGTTTCCGTAAAGCTTGTCGTTGCCTACGCCACCATAGAGCTTGTCGTTCCCCCAACCGCCTTC
>CAKZLS010000076.1 GCA_937127205.1 uncultured Rhodospirillales bacterium | reverse complement strand
CGTGATCGTAAAAATATGTGCAAAGCTCGGTGCTGATGGTGAAGCCCGCCGGCACCGGAACGCCGAGGTTGCTCATTTCGGCGAGGTTCGCACCCTTGCCGCCGAGTAAATTCTTCATGTCCGCGCGGCCTTCTGCTTTGCCGCCTCCGAACGTGTAAACCCATTTTGTCATGTTTTTGTCCCTAACCCTCGATATGTGAAAAGTCCGCAACCCCTCCCAGAGCCGACCGGATTTGCGACAGGAGCCGTAACCGGTTCGTGCGCAATTGCGCGTTATCACAGTTCACCGTGACGGTGTCAAAAAAGGCGTCCAAAGGTGAACGCAATCCAGCAAGTCCGGCCATCGCCGCACCAAACCGTTCGTCAACCAGTGCCTCGGTAATCTGCTGTCGCGCCCGCCCTAGAGTCTGATAGAGTTCTGTTTCTTCGTGCTGCGAGAGAAGCTCTTCCTCCGTCTCCCCTTCGTAACTTGTGCCATCCTTTTTCTCTTCGATACGAACGATATTGCTCGCTCGCCGGTAGGCGGACAGCAAATTAGCACCGTCGTCCGTATCGAGAAAGTCTTTAAGCGCAGAAACCCGCGAGAGCAACCTTACAAGGTCGTCCTCGCCGCCAAGGGCGAACACCGCAGAGATAAGATCGTGGCGAATTCCCTGCTCGCGCAGGTGCGCTTTGAGGCGATCGGCAAAGAAATCGAGCAACTCCCACGAGGCCGGTTCGTGCGGTTTGTCCCAGCCAGGTCGGGAGTGGGTGGCAAATCCGGAAATGGCGATGGAGCTGTCCGGTTGCCCGTCCTTTACTACCAAAGCCCGTTCGCGATGGAGCTTATCGGCGGCATCGAACAGCGTGAGCAAGGGAACGCGCAACCCGTTCTCGACGATCAGCCGGATCACCCCCAGCGCCGCGCGCCGCAGCGCGAACGGATCCTTCGAACCCGTCGGCTTCTGATCAATGATGAAAAAGCCTGCAAGCGTGTCGATCTTATCGGCCAATGCCACGGTGACGCTCACCGGAGCGGACGGACAGTCGTCGCCCGGACCCAACGGCGAATAGTGATCGGCGATGGCCTGGGCCACTTCCGCATCTTCGCCGTCGTTCAGGGCGTAATACTGGCCCATCAAGCCCTGCAGTTCCGGAAGTTCGCCGACCATCTCGGTCATCAAGTCGGCCTTGCACAGGTGCGCGGCCCGCTCGGACTTTTCGGGATCGGCCTGACTGTACTTCGCCCATTCGCGGGCCAGCTTGGCGATCCGCTCCACCCGCTCAAAATCGGTGCCCAACTTGGCGTGGAAAATGCGCTCGGCGAGCTGGGGGGTGCGGCTCTCCAGTGTGTTGTTGCGGTCCTGATCCCAGAAAAACTTGGCGTCGGCCAGGCGGGCGCGCAGCACCCGTTCGTTTCCGGCGATCACCTGCTTGCCGCCGTCGCTGGCCTCGGTGTTGGCCACCACCACGAACCGGGGCGCCATGGCGCCGGAAGCATCCAGCAGCGAGAAATACTTCTGATGGGTCCGCATGGCGGTAATCAGTACTTCGGGCGGCACGGCCATAAAGGCTTCATCGATGCGCCCGATCATCACCACCGGCCACTCCACCAGCCCGACAACCTCTTCCAGCAGCCCCGCATCCTCTCGGATCGTCAGGCCTTCTGCCGATGCCAGCCGATCGGCCTGCTCGACGATCGCGCTACGGCGCTCGTCGCGGTCGATCATCACCTTGGCCTCGTGCAGCTTGGCCTTGTAATCGGCGAAATCGCTGACCGTGAACAAGCCCGGTGCGAGAAACCGGTGGCCCCGGGTGTTATCGGCGAAACTTAACGCCAAATTGCCGCCGTCCCCGCCTTGGCCCCCGAAGGAGAAAGTGCCGTCGAGCGCGGAACCGTCGAAGATGGCGAGGATGCCGTGCAGCGGGCGAACCCAACTGACCGTCGTGTTCGCCCAGCGCATGGATTTCGGCCAGGGCATCTGGGAAAGGACCCCTTCGAGCAACGCCGGCAGCACATCGCGCGTAGCGTGGCCCTTTTTTTCGATGTGGGCGAACAGGAACGTGCCCTTGGGCGTTTCGCGTTCCTCCACTTGGTCACGTGTGAGACCGGCGGACTTGAGAAAACCCGCAATGGCCTTTTCGGGAGCGTCCGCGCGCGGGCCTCGGCGCTCCTCCGATACGTCCGGCTGCGCCACCGGCAGACCGTCCACCACCAGGATCAGGCGGCGCGGGGTGACGTCGGCGTCGGCGCGCTCGTATGACAGCTGGGCCTTGTCGAGTGCGGCGCCGACCAGACGCTTGAAGTCCGCCGCCGCACGCGCCTGCATGCGCGCGGGTATTTCCTCGCTTAGGAGTTCGACAAGCAACTCGGCCATGATCTATCCCCCGTGCCCGCGGCTCTGCAGCCAGCCTTCGCAGCAGCCCCGGGCGAGCGCCCGGACACGCCCGATATAGGCGGCGCGCTCGGTCACGCTGATGACGCCCCGCGCATCCAATAAGTTGAACCGGTGAGAGGCCTTGATGCACTGGTCATAGGCCGGCAGAACCAGTCCGGCATCGAGACAGATCTTGCACTCCGCCTCGGCGTCGGCGAAATGGCGGAACAAAGTGGCGGTGTCGGCGTGTTCGAAATTGTAGGCCGAGCCTTCCCGTTCGGCCTGCAGGAACACGTCGCCATAGGTGGTTCCGAGACCGTCCCAGTCGAGATCATAGACGTTCTCGACGCCCTGGATGTACATGGCGAGGCGCTCGAGCCCGTAGGTCAGCTCGACCGCCACCGGCGCGCACTCGAAACCGCCCACCTGCTGGAAATAGGTAAACTGAGTGACCTCCATCCCGTCGCACCAGACCTCCCAACCGAGACCCCAGGCGCCCAACGTCGGGCTTTCCCAGTCGTCCTCGACGAAGCGGATGTCGTGCAGGGCGGGATCGACGCCTAAGTGTTTCAAGCTCTCCAGGTACAGCCCCTGGGAATCCGGAGGCGACGGCTTGAGCAGGACCTGAAACTGGTAATAGTGCTGCAGGCGGTTCGGGTTTTCGCCGTACCGTCCGTCGGTGGGCCGCCGCGACGGCTGCACGTACGCGGTCTTCCAGGGCTCGGGCCCGAGGGCGCGGAGCGTGGTGGCGGGATGAAAGGTCCCGGCGCCCACCTCCATATCGAAAGGTTGCAGCACCACGCACCCTTTGTCCGCCCAGAACGCCTGGAGCGACAAAATCAAGGATTGAAAGCTAGTACTGGTATTCTTTGAAGGCATGACGTCGACCTGCTAGCGGATTTCGGCTTATATTTTAGAGGACGAGGCGTGCCGAATACCCCCCAAATGAGGGCGGACCATACCGAGGGCCCCCGGCACGGTCAAGGCGACACCCATATCCCTGTGCTCAATTCGCGACCGGGCAATCCGAGCGCTCACAGGCTCCTCCACCGCCGGCCGGCACGTACGCCCCGCACACCTTGCATTGGACAAGGTCTTCCGTCGCCGGTCGTCGATCCCGCTCACGCCGTCGCGACCTGGACCACCGACCGCGAGAGATGGGCGGACGCCCGAACTCGTCCAGCTCGCCCCGGCGCCGCGCCTGCACCCGGTTCATCCATTTCCAGCCGTACCAGACAATGGCGATGGCGATGGCGGTAAGCAGGACCTTGGAGATGCTAAAGCCGAACATGCGGTCTTTTAGGGAGTCTCGGGCGATCCGGTCAAGCGCGGTCGATTAGAGCCCGAAACGGCTCCAATGCGCGCGCTCCTCGATGGCGTCCACCAGGGCGCCTGCCCACTCGCCGGTCTCCAGCGGGGATCGGCGGATGCGGGTCAGCCCCATCCAGCGCCGCCACCAGGGTCCCCCGTCGCTGACCACCTTGAGTTTGACCTTTTCGCCATAGCGTTCGCGGAGCACCGAGCGCACGTCGCCGATGCCGTCCACGAGACCCAACTCCACCGCCTTTGTTCCGGTCCAGAAGCGGCCGTCGAACAACTCCTCCTCGGATGCTGTCAGTTTTCCGCTCCGGCGGTCGCGAACCTGTTCGCGAAACGCTTCGTGGATCTCCTCTTGAATGCCCCGCAGATACTGAACCTCGTCCGGTTTCTCTCGCTGGAACGGATCCAGCGCCGCCTTGTTGCGGCCCGACGCGTACACCCGGCGCTCCACGCCGAAGCGGTCCAGCACCGCCGGGAACCCGAACCCGGCCGAAATCACCCCGATGGACCCGATGATCGAGCTTTCATTAGCATAAATTTCATCCGCGGCGGTCAGCAGCCAGTAGCCGCCGGACGCGGCCACGTCCTCGGCAAAGGCAAAAACCGGAACCTCGTTTTCCTTCGCCAGCGCGCGGATGCGCCGGGCGATTAGGGACGATTGAACCGGCGATCCGCCAGGTGAATTGACCGCCAGGGCCACGGCTTTGAGGTTATCCGCCTCGAACGCCTCGTTCAGAATGCCGGCCAGGTCGCTGAGCGACAGGCCCTTGCGCAACGGCGCCTGACTTCCGATCACGCCGGACAGTCGCACCACCGAAACGCGCGGCGGCGGGTTCTTGAACCGTTCAAACGGCAGCCAGGAAACAAGCGAGCGCCACTTCATGGGATTTCATTCCAGATCTTGTTCATGCATCGCAACCATTGCGAGCAACAGAGCGGGCAATGTCAATGATTCAGCGGCGGCCGTCAAGCCGCGACTCTCACGCGACGAGCGCGCCGCCGCGGCGCACGACCGCGTCGGCTTCGGGCGTGAACGCGCCGTCGGGCCGGTGCAGGGTCAAGCCGGGAACGAGACTGGGGGGAGCGGCCGAGCCCTTGACGCCACTGACGATGACGCGCTTGGCCGGTTTGCGGTTCTTGCCATCCGGGCCGTCGTTGCCACCCGGCCACAACGGGAACACCACGACGCCGCCCAGGCGCTCGGAAAAAGCCTGAAGGACGTGGACCAACCGGTCGGCACGGTGGATCATGGTCACAACACCCTTGTGGCGAACCATCAACACACAGAACCGTACCCAATCGTCGAGATCGGCGGTACTTTCCACGGTGGCCGCCGCTTTTTGGGGGTGAGGCGACTCGCGGACGGTCCCTTGCGCCAGATACGGCGGATTGGCCATCACATGATCGAACGATGCGGGCGCCAAGCGGATGGGCGGCGTCATCAGGTCGCCGGTGAAGAACTGGACCCGCCGGCTGAGACCGTTGGCCTCGGCGTTGGCGGCGGCGAGCCGGACCATGGAGCGGTCGGTGTCCAGCCCGGTGACCGCCGTATCGGGCGCCCGGGTGGCCAGACACAACGCCGCGGAGCCGACGCCGGTTCCCACATCGAGAACGGATTGGCCGGCCCGCGCCGCCACCGCAGCCGCCAGCAGCACCGCGTCGACGCCCACGCGATAACCGTTGGCCGGTTGAAGCAGCCTCACCCGGCCATCGAGCAACCAGTCCTCGGTCAAATGTTCGCTGTCATTCTGCAAGTTTTTGTCCTTCCGCGAGAATAACCGCCGCCCGCTCGCGATCCTCTTCGGCCACCATCAACCGCCGGCCCACACTGTCCAGGGTTCCGCCGAACACCGTGCTGGTGTGGCCATCGAAGACAAAAGATTCGATGCCCGCTTCGGCCAGACGGGTCTCCAGCCACGATAAAAAGATCGGGTTATCGGTGCGAATCAACTCAATCATGGCGGGCCCGCATAAAAACCATTAAATGAAACAATAAGGGACACCGTCCCAGCTCGCGCTGTGGGCTTGACCGCGCACCACACCGGTTCTTATGCTCACCGCCGGAACAGATGGCGTCAAGACCGTCTGGGGTCAGATGGAAGGAAAATCGCTTGGGCGTTGCTGCAAGCATTGAAGACGTGCGCGGCCGCAAGCCGTCTACGGAGTCACTCGCCACCCTGGTGGCCGACGACATGCAGGCCGTGAACGCACTGATCATCGACCGCATGCAAAGCCAAGTGTCGCTCATTCCGCAGTTGGCCGGTCATCTGGTCGCCGCCGGCGGGAAGCGCATTCGGCCCATGCTCACACTGGCCGCCGCGCGCATGTGCGGCTATCCGGGCCCGCGCCATATTGGTCTGGCAACCTGCGTCGAATTTATTCATACCGCCACCCTGCTCCACGACGACGTTGTGGACGAGAGCGATCTGCGCCGCGGCTTGGCGTCGGCGAACTCGGTATGGGGAAACAAATCGAGCGTCCTGGTGGGCGATTTTCTGTTCAGCCGCTCGTTCGAGCTAATGGTCGAGGACGGCTCTCTCCCGGTCTTGGCAATCCTGTCGCGGGCATCGTCGATCATCGCCGAGGGCGAGGTCATGCAGTTGATGACCACCAACGACACCTCCACCACCGAGGACGCCTATTTGAACGTGGTTCGCGCCAAGACCGCTGAGCTGTTTGCCGCCGCCTGCCGGATCGGCGCGGTGGTGGCCGATCGCCCCAAGGGCGAGGAGTTGGCGCTCGAGTCGTACGGCATGAACCTCGGCATCGCTTTCCAGTTGATCGACGACGTGCTGGACTACGCGGCCGTTCAGGCCAAGCTCGGCAAGACCGTCGGCGACGATTTCCGCGAGGGCAAAATCACCTTGCCCATCGTGCTCGCCTATTCGCAGGGTGACGAAAGCGAACAGGCGTTCTGGCGGCGCACATTGGAGGAACTCGACCAAAGACCGGAAGATCTCGATCGGGCGATGGACTTGCTGAGCCGCTACGACGCCCTAAGCGGCACCATCGATCGCGCCCGCCAGTACGGAGCCAATGCGCTGGCCGCGCTCGAGGCGTTCGGTCCGGGCCCGGAAAAAGACGCGTTCATCGAACTTGTGGACTTCTGCATCGAACGCGCGTACTGAAGCCGCTCTGCTTTCTTGCCCTCGACAGGGCGTCGGCGTTATAACACATTCATCGAGCAGTCGGAGTGTAGCTCAGCCTGGTAGAGCACCGTCTTCGGGAGGCGGGGGCCGGAGGTTCAAATCCTCTCACTCCGACCATTACTGCACGTTCACCCAAAAATTTGTATGGCTCCCAGAAATTGTATGGCGCCGCCGTCTTGATCGTGACGGCCTGTCGGCCTATTCCGGCGTGGCATTCAGCCTGTAGAGCGCTTCGATCATGACCGGTTTCTTTTTGGCGAAGATCCCGAACCACTTGTTGTAGATCTCGTTGATCTGGCCCGTTCGATAGAGGTGCGACAGCACGCTGTCGGCCAGCAGCCGAAAGTCAGCGTCGTTTCGCCGCACCGCGAGGGCAAACGGCTCATACGAAAAGAAGTTGGGTGAAACCCCGAACCCTTCGCGGTCCTTCGCCATCAGGACAAGGCCGATCAGGACCACCTGATCGGCGGAAAAAGCGGCCACTTCGCCGTCGCGCAGCAACCTCATCCCTTCGTCCGTCGTGTCCACCGGAACGATCTCCGCTTCGGTCAATCGGTCTTTCAGAGCCGTCCGCAATGCTTCGATCGTTGTGGTATCCTTGATCACCGCCACCTTCTTTCCCTGAAGGTCCGCGAGATTGGCAATGGGCGCCGCGTCGAGGCTCATCAGCGACGCGCCGGTGGCGAAGGTGAGCTGGGTGAAATCCACAAGCCTGGCGCGCGAAAGCGTCTTTGTGGTGGACCCGCACAGAATGTCGATCTTGTTTTCGATGAGCGCTTGAAAACGGTCCGACGCGGTAACCGGCACATACGCCACCTCGATCTCCGCGAGCCCGAGCTCGGTCTTGATGGCGGTGACGATGCGCGCGCAGAGGTCGATGGTATAACCCACGGGCGTGCCGTTTTCGTCATCGAAGGACATGGGCGGCTCGGCTTGCCGATATCCGATACGCACCGTTCCCGACGACTTGATCTGCTCCAGAGTTCCGGATGGCGCGGGCGCGCCGAGGGACGGGATAACCAGAGCCGCCGCGACGACGATCGCAAACAACGATTTCATGGCAGTTCAGCCCCCACTGTCGCGTTCCGCCGGTGCGACCTAGCGTATTCCGTTCGAACGCGAAGAAGCCGTTATAGTTGCAGAACACCGGCAGCAAAGCAATATCAGTCAATCGATACGTATTATTAACGATATTGAGTATTTAAGAAGCGTTATACTCTCACTAATTGCGTTTT
>CAKZLS010000075.1 GCA_937127205.1 uncultured Rhodospirillales bacterium | reverse complement strand
CCGCCGAGGTCATGGCGACCGATTCTTGTCCAAAAGCCTAAGTCGCACCCTAAGTGTTTCAAACCACGTCCTCTCGGCGGGACTGTTTATAGGGCGATTACCAGAAGCAGCACCATTGCGGCCAACAATAGGGTTTCGCCAATTACGACGGCGATGTGTTGGAAGCCCAGTTTTGCCATGGCGCCGAGCGAGGTCTTGATGCCGATGGCGGCAATGGCCGAAACCAAGCACCAGCGCGACAGATCCACCATCGGCTCGCGCACCACATCGGGCACCCAACCCAGGCTGTTGATGACAACGAGCATAGCGAATCCGATGACAAAGGCGGGGAGGGGGAATGTGGTTTTTCCGCCGGTGGCGTTGGCCTTCCGGAACACCAGCGACAGGATCAGAATGACCGGTGCCAACATGGATACCCGGAGCAGCTTGACGAAGGTTGCGGTGTCGCCGGTCTGCTCCGACATGCTGTAGCCGGCGCCGACCACCTGGGCCACGTCGTGAATGGTTCCGCCGAGGAAGATGCCGGCCTGTTCGGGGTCTAGAGAAAGAGCGCTGACGATCAGCGGGTAGAGGATCATCGCCACCGTGCTGAGGGTGGTCACGGCAATGACCGTGAAGATGCTGTTGCGCTCCGTGAACTCGTTTTTTGGAAGTACGGCGGCTAGCGCCAGCGCGGCAGACGCACCGCAGATGGCGACGGCGCCGCCGGTGAGAATCCCGAACCGCCAGCCACGACCGCAGAGCTTGGCGAAACCGAGGCCGCTCAACGTTGTCACTGCCACGGCGAACACGACGATGGCGATGGGTTCGATGCCGAGATTGAGGATCTGGTCGATGCTGATGCGAACGCCGAGCAGCGCCACGCCGAGGCGCAACACGGTTCTCGCGGTGAACTCGATACCGGCCGCGCACTTTCCTTCTTCGGCGAGGAAGTGAAAGGCGATGCCGAGAAGAAGGGCGAACAGCATGGTCGGCCCGCCGTAGTGCTCCGACAAAAAGGTCGCGGTAACGGCCAGGACCACAGCGACCGACATGCCGGGAAGAATCCGCGGAATGGCCTCCTTCGTCCGTGCGGAGAGCCGCTCGAGATAGCCGGCACTGTCGGTTTGAACGCTCATAGAATTGCTGTGTCCGTCTTCTTTGGTTGGTCACCTACGCGAAAGATGGGACGGGCGGATCCCGTTGGTGATCCGCTCTCCCAAGCTTTATCAGGCGCTACGGTATAGTTTGGTCATCACGTATTCGCGGTGTCCCAGCGCTTCGGCCGCGGTAAGCCGACCATTACAGGTCCTGAGCGTGCATTCGATCAACTTGTCGCCGGCCTCGTCCATGGTCATTTCGCGGCGCAGAATGCCGGAGACGTCAACATCGATGTGCTCGCTCATGGTGCGTGCCGTCATCGGGTTGGCCGACAGCTTGATGACTGGCTCGATCGGGTTGCCGATCACATTGCCCTGCCCGGTGGGGAACAGGTGGACGACGAAGCCGGCCGCCGCCTGTAGCGTGACGCACTCCGCCGCAGCCGACGACGTATCCATAAAGTAAAGACCGGGCCCCTTGGCCGGCATCTCCGCCGGCTGGAGCACGTCGATGAACTTGGCGACCTTGCCGATCTTCTGCAAGTTGCCGAAAGCCTTCTCCTCGATGGTCGTCAGGCCGCCGGCGATATTGCCCTTGGTCGGCTGGCTGTCCGACAGGTCGCTGGTCTTGTTGGGTTCGATGACCTCGTCCATGTACGCCTGCCAGGTGTCCAGGAACTTTTGCCCGACCTCCGGTGTCGCCGCGCGGGTGGCGCACACTTTTTCGGCGCCGGTAAGTTCCGATGTCTCGCCGAAGCACGTGGTCGCGCCGGCATCGTCGAACTTGTCGATCAGGTTGCCGACTGTGGGGTTTGCCCCAAGGCCGGAGGTGGTGTCGGACTCACCGCATTTCGTCGAAACCCAAAGTTCGTTGAGCGTGCACTCCTCGCGTTGCTTCTCGGTCGCCCACTGGACGAATTCCATGGCTTTGCGCGAGGCCGACGCAATGGTGTTGATGTCGCCGTTGCCCTCGATGGCAAAGCCCTCAACGGGTTTTCCTGTTTCGGCGATACCGTCGACCACCCGTTGCGTCCACTGGGGCTCGATGCCGATGACCACGCAGGCGGCCACATTGGCATTGCATCCGGTACCGATCAGGGTGCGGAAATGAACCTCCAGATCCTCGCCGAACTGCAAACGGCCATAGGCATGAGGAATGGCCATCGTGCCCTTGATGTTGTTGGCGACGGCCTCGCAGGCGGCATTGGACAAGTCGTCGAGCGGAAGAATGATGACATGATTGCGGATGCCGATACGGCCGTTTTCCCGCCGATATCCCATAAAGTTCCAGTCGTTCATGATTACCACCTTTTGGTCTTGGCGTTGTGGGTGTGGACGTGATGGCCCTTGCCGGCGTCGGTTACGAGCTTTCCGACATCGTGGCCGTATTTCATGACCGTATCGCCGCTCTTCAAATCGACGACCGCGATCTTGTGCCCGAGGGGGATGGGGTCCAACGCCTTAATCGTGATGGTCTCGTCCTTGTCCATCACCCAGCCGGTCAGATCCTGACCGGCCTCGACGTCTTCGACGACGATCACGCCAACGTTGTCGACGTGGTCGTGGACAAGGAAGTGCGGTGTAGCCATTTGCGTTCTCCTTCAGTTCCCCGGACGGAGTGAACGGGGGTCGGTATTGGTGCGCCGGTTCCGGACCTCCGCCCCGGTCGTGAAGAGGGCAGAGGCCGGAACCGGCGCCGGGGGGAAGTCAGGTATTCATGAGCACCACTTTCGCGGCTGCGGATTGGCCGTGATCGAGATCACTGAAGGCGGCCGCCCCGTCGGCGAGCGGACGCTGCTCGACCCAGTCCAGCGATCCGAGCGCGCCGCTGGAAAGCGCCTTCACGGTCGCGCGAAGATCGACGGTGGTGTACGTGTAGGTGCCGAAGAAGGTGATCTCGGATAGCGTCAACTTTCGGACATCGAGTCCGCCGGCGCTGTCCATCAGACCGATGTGGGCGATAACACCGCCCGGTTTGGCGGCGGTAACGGCGGCAGGGCGTGTGCGTTCGCCGCCAACGGCGTCGATGACCAGGTCGTAACCATTTTCGTCGGGCTGCGGTCCCTCGATGGGGTCATAAACCCCGCACGCGCCGGTCGCTTCGGCGGTGGCGCGGCGGAGCGCATTGGTGTCGCCGAGAAGGATATCCCGGCACCCGTGGCTCTTCAGGAACAATGCCGCGAGCAATCCCACCGACCCGCCGCCGATGACCAGCGACCGAGCCTCGGCGATCGGCCGGTGAAGCACGCGCTCGGCCATTGCGATGGCATGCAGGGCAGTGGCGCCCGGCTCGGTCAAGGCGGCGTGAACGGGGTCCATGTTGTCGGGTACGGGGATGAGGTTCCGTTCCGGGATCGCGATCCGTTCGGCAAAGGCACCGGGACGGTTCATCCCGATCAATTCCCGGTGCCGGCACAAGTTGGACCGGCCGCCGCAGCAGTCGTCGCAGACCCCGCAGGTCATCAGCGGATTGAGGACGACGCGTTGACCCTCAAGGGTGCCGATTTCCACGACACCGCACGCTTCGTGTCCGAGGATCAGCGGCGGTACGCGGCGCGGATCGTGGCCGTGGTAGGCGTGCATGTCCGATCCGCAGATGCCCACGGCATCGATGCGAACCAGGGCGTCGCCCGTACCACGTTCAGGGTCGGGCTCGTCGCGATAGCTCACTTCATTGTTGGCCGTATAAACCAGTGCTTTCATGGCGTTATGTTTCCGTTCTTATTTCGCCGTGAACCCGCCATCCACGAAGATCACCTGGCCGGTGACATAGTCGGAAGCGGGTGCCGCCAGGAAAATGGCCGTGCCATAGAGGTCCTCGAGACGGCCGTTGCGGCCGATGGCGGTTCGCTCGGCTTGCTCCGCCGCTTTCGCCTTGTCGCCAAAAACCGGTTCGGTCAGTTCCGTCGGGAAAAAGCCGGGGGCGATGGCATTGCAGGTGATCCCGTGCCTTGACCACGCTTCGGCCATGGCCCGGGTTACCTGTGCCACGCCCCCTTTCGAGGCACCGTAGGGAAGACTGTTGGCGAAGGCGCGTTCGGATTGCAGCGACGCAATGTTGATAATCCGGCCCCAGGCCTTGTGCCGCATCGCCGGAACCAGAGCCCTCGCGAGAAAAAAGGGAGCCGCCAGATTGATGGCGATGGTCTGGTCCCAGCTTTGCGGGGTGATCTCGTCGACCGGTTGGCGGAGGTTGATGCCGGCGGCATTGATAACGATGTCGGGGTCGCCGAATGGCGTGGAGATCTTCTGGGCAACCTTGTCGAGTGCTGCATAGGTCGCCAGGTCGGCCTCGACTGCCGCCGCCTTTCCACCGGTCTTCTCGATGGCTTCCACGGTATCCGCCAGGGCGTCGGCGCGGCGAGCAACGACGACAATGGATGCTCCCGCCGAGCCGAGAGCGGTGGCGATCGCTTGTCCGACCCCGGAGCTGCCCCCGGTCACCGCCGCCACCCGGCCCGTCAAGTCGAAGAGATCCGGCATCGGCTCTTCCTACACCTGGAGCTCGAAGTGATCGTTCGGGAAGTACTTTGCGAGGCGGATGTCGCCCGTGCGTGCATGCGCTTCCATCCCCTCGAGCCGCGATACCCGGGCGGTCACCGCGGCCACTTCGCGGTTGGCCTCGCGCGTCGCCCGCTGGGTGGTCACGACCTTGATAAACTTGTGGACCGACAGGCCGCCGGTGTAATGGCCCGCGCCCTTGGTCGGTAGGATGTGGTTGGTGCCCGAACACTTATCGCCGAAGGCCACCGTGGTTTCCTCGCCGACGAACAAGGATCCGTAGTTGCGGAGCCGATCCACATACCAGTCGAGGTTTTTGGTCTGCACCTCCAAATGCTCGGGTGCATATTCGTCGCTCACGGACGCGGCTTCTTCGTCGGTGTCGCAGAGAATAACTTCGCCATAGTCGCGCCAGGCGCCGTCGGCGGCTTGTCGCGCGGTGTCGGGAAGCGCAGCGATGACGCCGGGCATGCGGTCCATAACCGTGTCTGCCAGATCCCGGCTGGTGGTGATCAGCCACGCTGGAGTGTCGAACCCGTGCTCGGCCTGGCCAACCAGATCAACCGCGACTACCTCTGGATCGGCCGTTTCATCGGCGATGACGAGGATCTCGCTCGGTCCGGCGAACAGGTCGATGCCGACGCGTCCGTAGAGCATGCGCTTGGCCTCGGCGACGAAGCGGTTCCCCGGGCCGACTAGGATATTGGCCTTGTTCCCGGTAAACAGGCCGAACGCCATGGCCGCGATACCCTGGACGCCGCCAAGGGCGAGGATGTGATCCGCGCCAGCCAGGTTCATGGTGTACAGGATCGCCGGATGAACCCCGCCCCGCTCCTGACTTGGAGCCGAGCATGCGACCACATTGCGGCCGCCGGCGACTTTCGCCACGCTGATGCTCATGATGGC